>JBGQGU010000111.1:0-8426 GCA_041497655.1 Gammaproteobacteria bacterium | reverse complement strand
CCCCTCGAGTATGGTCTTCAACCGCAGCGCCAAGTCGCTACCCGGCGCGCGGATGCGACCGCTGGCGACGTAAGAGAGCCTGTTACCGTTTATATCGAGGATGCCGTATCCGGTGACAGTTAGCCCCGGATCGATCCCCAGGATTCGCACGTGCGAATCCCGGGTGGATTGAGCATTTAGGATTGAGGATTGAGACGGGCTGTTTCCCCCCTTTCTTGGCAAAGAGAAACGGCGGAAGCGAGAGGATTTTCGCGTCACTCCTACCCCTCAATCCTCATTGCTCGATCCTCAATCCTGACGGCGGTGCGTCAAGTCGTTTCCAGCACTGCCGTCGTGTAGACGTCCTGCACGTCGTCGATACCTTCCAGAGCGTCGAGCAGTCTCTGCATGCGCGCCGCCTCGTCGCTCTTCATCGCGTTCTCGGCCGTCGGCTTGAAGGTCACCTCGGCGAGCGCCGCCTTGAAACCCCTCTTTTCGAGCGCGCTCCTGACGGCGACGAAATCGTTCGGCGCGGTCACGACCTCGATGCTGCCGTCGTCATTCGCGATGACGTCCTCGGCGCCTGCTTCGATCGCGGCGTCCATGAGCTTGTCTTCGTTCGTGCCGGGCGCGAACACCAACTGCCCGCAGTGCTTGAAGAGAAACGCGACGGAACCCTCCCCTCCCAGATGGCCGCCGTGCTTGGTGAAAGTGGACCGCACGTCGGCCACGGTGCGCGTCTTGTTGTCCGTCATGCAGTCCACCATGACCGCCGCGCCACCGATGCCGTAGCCCTCGTAGCGGATCTCCTCGTAGTTCGCCCCCTCGAGCCCGCCGGTGCCGCGCTTGATCGCGCGCTCGACGTTGTCCTTGGGCATGTTGTGGGCGTAAGCCTTGTCCACCGCGAGCCGCAACCGCGGGTTCGCGTCGGGATCGCCGCCACTCAGCCGCGCCGCAACCGTGATTTCCTTGATGAGGCGGGTGAAATTCTTGCCGCGTTTCGCGTCCTGGCGGTTCTTGCGGTGCTGGACGTTGGCCCACTTGCTGTGACCTGCCATCTTCTTGCCCCTGCGAACTGCAAACCAACTCGCTAGAATATCGGAAATTTTATCATGCGGGAGCGCCCTACACGCAGCTACCTCTTGGCCGGACTGCTGCTCGCGGTCGGCGGCGTCGTGCTCTTCTCGCTGCGGCCGATCTTCATCAAGCTCGCCTACGCCTGGGTCACGGATCCCGTCACGCTGCTGGCGCTGCGCATGGTGTTCTCCGTGCCGTTCTTCATCGCGGCGGCGGTCTGGGTGAGGAGCGCGACGGAACACCGCCCGCTCGCCGCTCACGAGCTCGCCGCCGTCGTTGCGCTCGGCATCCTGAGCTACTACGGGGCGAGCTTCCTCGACTTCCTCGCCCTGCAGTACATCCCGGCGGGGCTGGGGCGCCTGTTGCTGTTCACCTACCCGACCATCGTGGTGATCCTGTCGGCGGCTCTCCTGCGCAAGCGCGTGACCGCGCGCGAAATCGCGGCGCTGGTTCTTACCTACGCCGGGCTGGCGCTGGTGTTTGCCCATTCGCTGGAGGGGGAGCAGAAAAACTTCTGGCTGGGTGCGACACTGGCGTTCGCGAGCTCGATTTGCTACGCCCTCTACCTCGTCGCCGGCGCCGAGGTGATTCGGCGCGTCGGCTCGGTGCGGTTCACCGCCTACGCGATGAGCGCGGCGAGCGCCGCCTGCATCCTGCAGTTCTTCGCACTGCGCCCGCTCTCCGCGCTCGACGTGCCGGCGCCGGTGTATGGTTATGCGATCGCGATGGCCGTGCTGAGCACGGCAGTACCTGCGTTCATGACCTCGGAAGCGCTGCGCCGGATCGGCGCCAACACCGTCGCGATCATCGGCGCTCTCGGACCCGTCACCACCATCGCGCTCGGCTGGCTCGGGCTGGAAGAAGTCATGACGCCGCTGCAGCTGGCCGGCGCGGCGCTTGTGCTCGTGGGTGTAGTCGTCATCAGCCTCAAGCCCGCGGGGGCGCGGGCGTGACAGCTGATGAGTGACGAGTGTCGGGTGTCGAGTGTCGAGTGTCGGGCCTAAAGGGGAATACGCCCTTGTCACGTTCTCTTCCCTCAACACTCTTTTCTCGTCCCTCGTCTCTCCTCCCTCGACACTCATTCCTCGACACCCCCCCCTAGTAGGGCGTGCCGTCCTTCCTCGTGAAGCGCCGCCCCTGCGGCGTCGCCCGCCCGGCGATGTCGTCATCGGGATAAGTCACGGCATCCTCCGGGCGGCGGTCGCCCACCTCGAGATAGATGGCATCGCGCTGCGTGCGGTTGACGAGGCAATGGCCGTCGGCTCTTCCCGCGGGGAAACCCGCGCACATGCCGGGCGTCAACCGCTGCTCGCTGTCATGGGTGACGAGGACGAGCTCCCCACCCACGATGTAGATGAATTCATCCTCGTGCGAGTGCCAGTGGCGCAGCGCAGACACCGCGCCTGGCGGTATCGTCGTGAGGTTGACCCCGAAGTTCTTGAGCCCCAGAGCGTCGCCGAGGCGCTGCTTGCGGCGCGTGGAGACACGCGACTTGAACGGTTCCGGGTAACGCGAGCCGGTGACCGGCGAAACGGCGGCCGGATCAATAGCCGGCAGCTTCAGATTGGTTGCCATTCCAGTTCTCCTCTTCATTCGTTGCGCGATTCATTCCGCGCCGGATGAACGGCGGTCGTGTCCGTCCGTTCGATCCGGCGCAGACGGCTCTGCACGCGTCCCGGGAGATCGTCGCACATAGGTCCGAAAATCTCATAGGGCGCGTGTCAGGGCGCCGTCCGAAAGTAGATCACATCGCCGTCGCGCACGACGTAATCCCTGCCTTCCAGCCGCATCTTCCCGGCTTCCTTCGCGCCCTGCTCGCCTCCGCACGCGACGAAATCCTCGCACGAGATGACCTCCGCGCGGATGAAGCCGCGCTCGAAATCGGTGTGGATGGTGCCGGCCGCCTGCGGCGCGGTATCGCCTTTGTGTATGGTCCAGGCGCGCGTTTCCTTGGGACCGGTGGTGAAGAAGGTCCGCAGTCCGAGGAGATCGTAGGCCGCATGCACCAGCCGGTCGAGGCCGGGCTCCTCGAGCCCGATGTCGGCGAGGAACGCTCGCTTGTCGTCCTCGGTCATGTCGGCCATCTCCGCTTCGAGCGCGGCGCAGATCGCCACCACCGGGGCGCCTTCGGCTGCCGCGAACTCGCGCACGCGATCGAGCAGCGGGTTGCCCGAGAGGCCCCGCTCGGACACGTTGGCAACGTAGATCGCGGGCTTGGTCGTGAGCAGGCACAGGGGCTGCAGCAGCGAGCGTTCGGCTTGCTCCAGCGCGAGCGCTCGCACCGGTTTACCCTGGTTAAGCTGTAATCGCGCGCGGGTCAGAACCGCCTCCAGCTTCACTGCCTCCTGGTCTCCGGAACGTGCTTTCGGCGCGACACGGTCCAGCGCGCGATCCACCGTCGCGAGATCGGCCAGCGCGAGCTCGGTCTGGACCGTCTCGATGTCGGCGATCGGGTCGACGCGCCCCGCGACATGGACGACGTTTTCGTCCTCGAAGCAGCGCACCAGATCGATGATGCCGTCGGTCTCGCGTATGTGCGCGAGGAACTGGTTGCCGAGGCCCTCGCCCCGGGAGGCGCCGGCGACCAGGCCCGCGATGTCCACGAACTCCACCGCCGCCGGCGTCACCCTGGCGGGACGGGAAATCTCCGCGATTTTCTTCAGCCGCGGGTCCGGCACCGGCACCACCCCGACGTTCGGCTCGATCGTGCAAAACGGGTAGTTCTCGGCGGGGATAGCGGCCTGGGTGAGCGCGTTGAACAGCGTGGACTTGCCGACGTTGGGCAGGCCCACGATACCGCATCTGAGGCTCATTTCTTGCGCGCGGCGTCCGGACCGGGGAGGAACTTCTTCAGGAAGGAGCCGATCAAGCCTGCCTTCTCAGCCTTGTCGTGCTTGCCGCCCTTCTCGGCCTTGCCGGTCTTGTCTGCCTGGGCGGCCTTGCCCGGCTGGTCGGGCTTCTCCGCTTTTCTCGCCTTCTTCTTCTCGACCGCTTCCGCTTTCGCGGGCGTGGCGGGCTCCGGCTTCACCGGCCGCTCCACCTTTACTGGCTCCGCCTCGGTGTGCAGCTTCAGCATCGCGCCCTGGTGGTCGCCGGCGAGCACCAGCGGCAGCACTTCGAGCACGCGCGCGATCGCGGAGTCTATGGCGGCACGGTCTTCCTGCGAGGGCTTGTGCAGCACGAAGTCGGTGACGGCGCGGGGATCACCGGGATGTCCGATGCCGATGCGCAGCCGCCAGTATTCGTGCGAGCCGAGGCGGGCCGAGATGTCCTTCAACCCGTTGTGGCCGGCGATGCCACCGCCCTGCTTGATGCGCGCGACGCCCGGCGGAAAATCCAGCTCGTCGTGCGCCACCAGGATATCGGCGGGCGCGATCCTGAAGAAGCTCGCAAGCATCTGGACCGGCTTGCCGCTCAGGTTCATGTGGGACTGCGGCAGCATCAGCCACGCGCCGCTCGCCTCGTGGCGCCCGACCAGCGCCTCGAACTTCGCGTCCTTGCGCAGCACCGTATGGGATTCCGCGGCGAAGCGCTCGACCAGCCAGAACCCCGCGTTGTGCCGCGTGGCCTGGTATCTGTCCCCCGGGTTGCCGAGACCTACAACCAATTTCATTGGAGTGTTGAGTGTTGAGTGCTTAGTGTTGAGTTAGCCTATGTTAGAGCACCCTGTTAACTCAGCACTCATCACTAAAAACTCAAAACTGCCGTGAAAAAGCCCGCCAGTCCATGCGGAACGGCGGGCTTTTTTCGCAGGCGACGCCTATTCCTTCCCTTTCTTGCCGGATTCTTTCTTCTCGGCCGCGGGCTCCTTCTTCTGCGCAGCGGCCGGCTCCTTCTTCTGCGCAGCGGCTGCCTCCTTCTTCTCGGTGGCGGCCGGCTCCTTCTTCTCGGCCTTTTCGCCCTTCTCGCCTTCCGCAGCCGCGGCAGCTTCCTCGCCTTCGGCCGGGACCTCGCCGATGATCTCGGTGACCGGCGCCGGTGCCTCTTCCTCGATCACGATCTCCTTCGGCACGTGTACCGACACCACCGACGGGTTCTCGTGCTTCAATTTGGACACCGGCTCCACGCCCTTCGGCATGAGGAGCTCCATAACGTGCAGCGTGTGGTTCAACTGCATGTCCTTGAGATCCACCTCGATGAACGCGGGCAGGTCGTCGGGCAGGCACTGGATGTCGAGTTCGTTCATCGCAGGCTGCATCACGCCGCCGCCGGTCTTCACGCCCGGGCAGATGTCGGCGTTGAAAAAGTGCAGTGGCACCCGCATGTGAATCTTGCGGTTCTTGTCCACGCGCTGGAAATCCACGTGCAGCACCTGCTGCTTCCACGGATGCATCTGGTAGTCCCGCAGCAGCACCTGGAACTTCTGGCCGTCGAGTGCGAGGTCCAGTATCGAGGCGTGGAACGCCTCGAGCTTCAACTGGAACAGCAGCGCGTTGTGGTCGAATTCGACGTTTTGCGCCGCTTGGTCGGCGCCATATACGATGCCCGGCACGCGTCCGGCAACGCGCAGGCGGCGGTTCGCACTCGATCCCCGTTGCGCGCGAGGAAATGCAATCACTTCGATCTTCATGTCATGCTCCAAAAAAAACAGTGTTGAGTGCTTAGTTGAAAGCGGCCTTTAACTCAACACTAAACACTCAAAACTCATCATTCAGTTCGCTATTCGACAAATAGCGAACTGACTGAGTCCTCGTCGCTGATGCGGCGCATGGTCTCGGCCAGCAGGCCCGCCACCCTGAGCACGCGGATCTTCTTGCAGGCTTTCGCGTCCTCGCGCAGCGGGATGGTGTCGGTCACCACCAGCTCGTCGAGCGCGGAGCCCGTAATGCGCTCCACCGCCTTGCCGGAGAGCACCGCATGCGTGCAGTAGGCAAGCACGCGCTCCGCCCCGCGCTCCTTCAGCGCCGTGGCCGCCTCGCACAGCGTGTTGGCGGTGTCCACCATGTCGTCCACGATCACGCAGGTCCGCTTCTCCACCTCGCCGATGATGTTCATCACCGTGGCGACGTTGGGACGCGGCCGCCGCTTGTCGATGATGGCGAGGTCGGATTCCAGGCGCTTCGCGAGCGCCCGCGCCCGCAGCACGCCGCCGACGTCGGGCGAGATCACGACCAGGTTCTTGAACCCGCGCTTCCACACGTCGCCGAGCATGATCGGGCTGGAGTAGATGTTGTCCACCGGGATGTCGAAAAACCCCTGGATCTGCTCCGAGTGGAGATCCATGGTGAGCACCCGGTCCACGCCCACGCTCGACATCATGTTGGCAACCACCTTGGCGGAGATCGGCACGCGGGCGGAACTCGGGCGCCGGTCCTGCCGCGCGTAGCCCATGTAGGGGATGGCGGCGGTGACGCGCCCCGCGGAGGCGCGCTTCAGGGAATCCACCATCACCAGCAGCTCCATCAGGTTGTCGTTGGTCGGCGAGCAGATCGACTGCAGCACGAACACGTCGCGCCCGCGCACGTTTTCCATGATCTCCACCATTACCTCGCCGTCGCTGAAGCGGCCGACCTTGGCGCGCCCGAGGTGAACTTTCAGGTGCCCGACGACGTCCTCGGCAAGCCGGGGATTGGCGTTGCCGGTGAACACCATCAGGCGGTCGAAACCCGCGCCCTCAGCTTTATTTCCCTGCCTCATCTCGACCTCGACTTAGAGCCCGTTAAAGTGGGGGCTGGGGAGGTAGGATTCGAACCCACGCATGCCGGAATCAAAATCCGGTGCCTTAACCAGCTTGGCGACTCCCCAACATCTTTCAAGTCCGCCTCAGCGTGCCAGGTCGCGCAGCGGGTGCCGCGCCAGTCCCCGCGCGATGAATCCCCGCATGCCCTTGGGCGCCTGTTCCAACACCTGGCGCGCCGCGCTCTCGGTCGGGAACGCCGCGAACACGCACGCTCCTGTGCCGGTCACCCATGCCGGCGCCGCCTGCCTGAGCCACGCCAGATGCCGCGCCACTTCGGGGTATTCGCGGCACACCACGGGCTCCAGGTCGTTCACCGCCTGCTCTGCAGAAAAGGCCGTGATTTTAATAGGTTTTGAGTCCCGTTTCAATTGATTATGGGAGAAAATCCGCGCGGTCGGCACCGCCACCGGCGGGGTCAGGACGAGATACCAGGCCGGGGCCAGGTCGAGCGGCGTCAGGCGCTCGCCTATGCCCTCCGCCAGCGCGTTCTCACCGCCCACGAATACCGGCACGTCGGCCCCGAGCTCGAGGGCGAGCGCGAGCAGCCGCTCGCGCGGCAGCCCGGTGCGCCACAGGTCATTCAAGGCGAGCAGCGTGGTGGCAGCGTCCGAACTGCCGCCGCCGAGCCCGCCGCCCAGCGGCAACCGCTTCTCCAGCGTGATGTCGGCGCCAAGCCGCGTGCCGGAAACCTGCTGCAGCCGCCGCGCCGCGCGCACCGCGAGGTCCTCGCCAGCAGGCACCCCCGCGACCTCGTTCACCCGGGTGACCACCCCGTCCTCGCGCACGCGGAAGGTCAGCGTGTCACCGTAATCGATGAAGCGGATCACGGTCTGCAGGAGGTGATAGCCGTCGGCACGGCGCCCCGTGACGCGCAGCATCAGGTTCAGCTTCCCTGGTGCAGGGAAAGATTGCGCCCCGGTCACGGCGCGTCCCCGCAGGATTTTGCCGGCCCCGGGACCGGCAAAATCCTCAAACAAGACCGCGACCCGGAAGATGACGGTGATGAACCATTGAAGCGCGGAAACAACCCCACATTCATCGCCAATCTCTCGCAGGCAAGGCGGGTTCTGTCCCGATTAAGGCTGGGTCCACGGGCTGTATTCATTAAGGATTGTGTCGGACGGGTCCGACAGAATCCTGCCGCCAGCCGTCGATCACGAGCCTGATCTCGTTCGAGCCGCCCGCCAGTACCAGCCGCCGCAGCGGGCTGCCGCGCTCCTCTGGAGGATCGTAAGCGTAGACGATGCGCCAGCCCTCCTGCGCGAGCACGGTCAGCCGCCCGTGCTCATCGCGCTCGACGGCTTGCACCACGGCTCCGGGCGCGAGCTCGCCCTGCACCCACCAGGCGAGGCGCGTGACCGGCATCTCCCAGCCCAGCGCACGCCGTATCAGGCTGCCGATGTCGCCGGCGCGGTACTCGCTGCGGTCGGAGCCGGTGAAGGTGGCGCCATCGGCATCGCCGACGATGTGCGCGAGCGCCTGCCCCGCCGGGGTCAGCAGCCAGAACTCGTCGCGCTCCGCGGTGTGCTCCCAGCGCATGCCGGAGAAAAAGGCGCGCCCGTCGTAGCTCACCGCGACGCGTCCGATGAGATCGAATGCGGGCGCGGGCGGCGCCGGCGGGGGCGACGGCTCCAGCGCGGCGCAGCCGGCGAGCGCGAAGACCGCCGCGACCACTGCGGCGGTCTTACAT
>JBGQGU010000110.1:0-8455 GCA_041497655.1 Gammaproteobacteria bacterium | reverse complement strand
TACGGCGCGCGCGCCGGCTGCGGCGATTTTCTCCAGCGTGTCGGCGAGCTTCTCCACCCGCCGCGAGGAAACGGCGACGTCGAACCCGTCGCGGGCCAGCGCCACGGCGGTTTCGGCGCCGAGCCCCTGCGATGCGCCCGTCACAAGCGCAGTTCTTCTTTCCGTCACTTCGTCACCCAATCCCCCCTACCCCCCTTTGTCAAAGGGGGGAGACATGAATATGTCGGGGGTTTTCATCAGCCGTCATTCGACACGGATGTTGGCGGCCTTCACCACCTTGCTCCAGGTAATAATCTCGCGCCGTATAAGTTCTGCGAAGGCCTCGGGCGTGTTGGTCTGCGGCTCGACACCGGCGCCGGCGAACCGGGTGCTCACCTCGGGTGATTTCAGCAACCTCACGATCTCCGCGTTGGTTTTCCTGACGATGGCGCGCGGCGTGCCGCCGGGGAAGACGAGACCGTACCAGACGTCGAATGCATATCCCGGCACCCCCGATTCAGCGACCGTCGGCACCTCGGGCGCAAATTGCGCGCGCTTCGCCCCGGTTACTGCGAGCGCCTTGACCTTGCCGCTTTTCACGTGCGGCAGCAGGGTCGCCAGGCCCGCGAGGGCAATCTGGATCTCACCGCCCATCATCGCGATAACAGCCGGATTGCTGCCCTTGTACGGGACGTGCAGCATCGTGAAGCCGCCGGTGAGCATCAGCAGCTCGGTGCCCAGGTGCGACGCAGTGCCGCTTCCGCCGGATCCGCAGCTGATCGCGCCGGGCTTGCTCTTCGCCAGCGCGGCGAGTTCCTGGATCGAATTGGCCGGGAGGGAGCGCGACGCGCCCACGACGAACGGCTGATTCGCGGCGAGCGAGATCGGGGTGAGATCCTGCCGCGGATCGTACGCGAGGTTGCGCTCGATCGCGGGCGCGAACGTCAGATGACCCACGCTGCCGAGCAGCATCGTGTAACCGTCGGCCGCGGACTGCTTGGCCACGATCGTGACGCCGGCGATGCCGCCCGCGCCGCCGCGATTGTCGACCACCACCGTCTGGCCCCAGCTTTCTGTCAGCCCTTGCGCGATCAGGCGCGCGATGATGTCGGTGCCGCCGCCAGGCGCACTCGGCACGACCAGCCGGATCGACTTGTTGGGGTAGCCGGCGGCGCCGGGCTGCGCCGATGCCGCGTCGATCTGCAGCAACACGGCGATCGCTAATACCGGGATCGAATACCATCGCCGTCCGCCATCACGACGCGGCATAAAACGCCATCCAACCGCATGACAGAATTCGACCGATCGTCGCATTAGCATCATTCCTCCTCCAAGAACGGCGCTGCTGCACGCCTGCTTCAAGCGCTTGCGCCGCGTGTGTCTCGATGACATGATCACATAAAAGCAACGACAAAAGAACAGCGCGCGTTCTACTCAATCGGGTTCCATAGTGTGAGACCAACCATGATGAAAAGAAAGACGACGAAACGCGATTACGACGCCCGCTTCGAGCGCGGCATGCGGGTGCTGAAGAAAATGGGCCGGGAAAACCTGATGCTGAACCAGAAGGCGCTCTACCCGGATATGTACGAGATGTCGGTCGGGCACCTTTTCGGCGACGTGTGGGGACGCCCCGGGTTGAGCCTGCGCGAGCGGCAGCTGGTGACGCTCGCCGCGAACATCGCGATGGCGCGCCCGACGGGCAACCATTCGCACTACTTGAGCTCCATGCACCTCGGCATCACCCAGCGGGAGATCTGCGAAGTGATGATCCAGGTCGGGCACTACACCGGCTGGCCGACGCTCTCCAACGCCGTGCGCCAGTTCACCGAGATCCTCGAAGAGCAGAAGAAGATGAAAAAGCTGGGCAGAAAGCGCTTCCGTTCCAAGCTGCTATAGAGGCCAAGGATGAAGGATGATGCGAATGTAGAAGTCGGGACTTGATCTGAGAGACAATGTCCGCTATCGGCCAAAAGCGGACATTCACCGGTCCCTTTTTAGTGGTCTCTCCCTAAGGTTTCTTTGATTGCTTTAGGCCAAGCCAGGCCCGCATGTGGCGGATGCCAGCCCACACGAGCGCCAGCGCGAGCGGGACACCCCAGAATATCACGGGGTCGTAAAAGTACTCGGAAAACCACTCCAGCATTGGGCGCAGTCAAGGCACTGGCTGGTGCCAGAGCCGTGGGAAAAACGCCCCGACTCGCGCCTGGTAGCGTAGGTAGTCCTCCCCGAAGATTCTGACTAAGCGCTGCTCCTCGTAGTAGCCCCCGATCAGCATGTAGGCCGTGTACATGGCGGTGTAGATCAAGTTGTTCAAGGATGGCCCGCTAGTCAGCAGGAAGAGGAGTCCCCCGATCAACATCGGGTGGCGCACCCACCCATAGACTCCCCTCACCACCAGCCGATGCGTACCGAAGAGTTCCACGGTCGCGGGCCGGACGTGCATTCCAAGCAGCGCAAGGAGGCCCTGCCATGCCTGCTTCAGACCCAGGAACTCCAGGTAATCGCTCTGGAAAAACGCGACATAGAGCAGGGCAATGGACCCGAGATGGAGGACGGTGATCGCTTGCCAGAGCCACTCCGGATAGGCGATCAGCCAGACATCGTTTTCCGGATGCCGGGCCCAGTGGAACGCCGCCACACCGTAATAGAGCGCCACGAAGCTCACGGCGCAATAGATGAGGCGCCAGAAGTGCTCGACGAAGAACGAGCTCGTCCAATGGGCAAGCGCATTCTTGAACGGCTCCCGCGCTCCAATCGAGTGGAGGAACGCGAACAGGCCAAACGCGACGAGCGAGGGTCCGTAGTCTCCCAGGTACGAGACCGCCGTTACGGGAGGCACGGCAGAGCGAGGGTCGTCTCAGCCTCTCTTCTGCACCGATTGGTATGCGTCGACGGCCTTTTTCAGGTCTCCGTACTCCTCGCACCCCTGCGGGCAAAGGCTTTGGAGCTTCGCGAGCCGCTCCCGCGCCTTTTGCGGCTCCCCGGTCATGAGATACAACTCGCCCAGATACTCATTGGCTCCCCGATGGTCCGGGTTGATCGCCAGTGCTTTCTGATACGCAGCTAGAGATTGGTCGAATTGTTTCAGCTTCCGGTGACTGAAGCCGACGTAATTCCAGGCGTCAGCATTGCGCGGCTCGGCTTGGACCACTTTCTGGAGCAAAGCCAAGGCGCGTTGGTAGTCACCCGCCTGCACGGCCGTCACCCCGAGGTCGTAGTCGCTTGGTTGGGCCCTTGGCGGGGCCGAGGGTCGGGATGTGCTGCTCGAGCCCGCCGCCATGGCAGGAGAGACGAGTGCGAGAATCAAGGCGATAGCTAAGAGACCAGTACCGAGAGATCTGACTGTAAACATGGTATGACTCCTCGTGATTGGGGACGGGATTTACGCAGGAGTAAACACGCCCCGGTGGGCGTCTATTCCCATCCGGGGGCTCGAACCAAGAATCCGGATTAGCAGTCTAGCGCCGCCGCCACTCAATCACGAACCACCATGCCACAGCACCGAGCACGGCCACCATCAGCACGAGAATCTCCAGGTGTCGCAGGCGGCCGACCCAATCGTCCAAGGCCTGCCCGGCGACATAGCCGATGCCAGCCACGAGCGGAGCCCAGATCAGCGCGCCGATGAAATTGAAGAGCGCCAGCCGCCACGGCGCGATTCGGCACGAGCCGATCACGATGGGCCCTGCGATTCGCAGGCCGTAGAGAAACCGAATCAGGATCACCGCGAGGATGTCCCAGCGCCTGAGCAATGCCTGCACCCGCGGCACCTTGGCGGAAACGGAAGGAAAGCGCGCCAAAACGCGGTCGCCGTAGCGCCGGCCAACAAAGAAGAACAACTGGTCGCCGAGGAAGCCCCCCAGAATCGCGATGGCTACGACGACGGGGAATGACAAATAGCCGTACGCGGCAGCCACGCCGCCTAGCACCAGGATCGACTCGCCTTCAAGAAACGTGCCAACGAATACGACCCCATAACCGAGATGGGCGATTACGTCGTCCATTTGCAATTACGATACTGGTGCGCGGTCGGTTTGATCAAGGCAGCGTCCGCTTTGGGTCGCTTACCGCCATGTCGCGAACCGGCCAAGAGCGGTCACTGGCCAAGCCGCGCCCACCAGTATCCCCCGTGTTATACGGCATTTCGTCCACCTAACACCTGGTTAGGTAGAATTTCGTCTATCCATCACACGCTGGGCGTAGGACGATTACACCAGCGTAGGAACTGAAAGGAGGGGACAGATCATGCCGGATGTGATTGCGAAAGTCACCACGGAGTTTTTGCAGGCTTTTGCCGATGCATGGAATCGCCACGATGTCGATGCCCTCATGTCCTTCATGACGGAGGATTGTGTCTTTGCAGCCTCTGCAGGGCCAGACGCCTGCGGCACCCGGTACGCAGGCCGTGAGGCGGTGCGGGCTGGCTTCGCGGAAGTCTGGGCAACCTTCCCCGATGCGCACTGGGGCAACGCGCGCCATTTTGTCTGTGGGGAGCGGGGGGTGTCGGAGTGGACGTTCACGGGAACACGGGCGGACGGCACCCGCGTCGAAGTCCATGGCTGCGATCTGTTCACGCTTCGAGACGGCAAGATCGCCCTGAAAAACTCCTACCGCAAGAACCGTCCGCCCCTCGGCACCCCGAAGAGCCGGTAGCAAAGTGACGCCCAAGCACGCGATTGATAGCGACGCGTTGCAAGTGCATCGCGCGCTTGCGGGCGCGCGTCATCGCGGACGTTTAACGTCTGCTTTGGGTCAAAAGCGGACACTACCTGTCAGATCAAGTCGCGACTGCTGCAAGTAAAAACAGTTGGGTAGTGTCTTTCTTCCCTTTTGCCTTTTGCCTTTTCCTTTTGTCTTTTTCCTTTTGCCTTTTGCCTTCCGCCATCACTCGGCGGTCGCCCCGACGTCCTTCACGATCTTCGCCCAGAACGCGGTCTGGTTCTTGAGGAAAGCCGCGAACTCTTCGGGCGACTTGCTGGTCACGATCTCGGCGCCGCCGTTTGCCATGCGCTTGACCACTTCCGGGTCCTCCATGGTCTTGATCATCACCGTATAGAGCTTGTTCACGACCGGACGCGGCGTGCCCTTGGGTACGTACATCGCTTGCCAGGAGCCGAGCGTCAGCTCGGGAAATCCCGATTCTGCCATCGTCGGCACCTGGGGCAGCGCCGGGCTGCGCTTGGGCGCCATCACCGCGAGCACCTTCGCCCTGCCACTCTTCACGTGAGGAATGAATGACGCAACGGTGACCATGGTCCCGGTGACCTCACCCGCCAGGACGGCGGTGGTCGCGGCGCCGGCACCGCCTTTGTAGGGGATATGCACCAGCTTGATGCCCGCCTTGCTCATGAAGAACTCGAACGCGAGGCGCTGGGCGGCGCCGGATCCTGACGAGGCATAGTTGAGCTGACCGGGGCGCGCCCTGGCGTAGTCGATGAACTCCTTCACCGTGTTGGCCGGCACCGACGGGTGCGTCGCGAACGCGCCCGGCACGTCCACCAGCAAGGTCAGCCCGATGAGATCGCGCGCGGGCAGAATCGGGAACTTGGGAAAAATGCTCGGGTTGATCGCGGTGCTGCCGACGTTGCCGAGAAAAATCGTGTAGCCGTCGGGGGCCGACCGCGCGGCGATTTCGACGCCAATGTTGCCGGAAGCCCCGGCGCGGTTGTCCACCACCACCTGCTGCCCCAGCAGATCGCTCATCCTCGGCTGGATGATGCGCGCGACGAAGTCCGACGAGCCGCCCGGCACGAACGGCACGATCATGCGGATTGGCCGGGTCGGGTAGTCCTGCGCGTGCACGGCGGCCGCAGCAAGCAAGCCGATGAGAATGGAAAGGATGCCTTGCGACCAGGCTCCCATTGTTCGCTCCTCGCGGGACAAAACGGTGGGTCGAACGCGAATCATGCGGTAATCCTCAGTGGCAAAGGAAATGGTGTCGCCGCCCCACCACCGAGCACCCGCGGTCCGCGAGCAGGGGGGCGACTTCCGCGAGCTCGTCTACGCCGACATGGACTGGGTGGACCCCGCGCTCGCAAAGCGCTCGATGGAGGTGATGGCCAACGAAGTGATGGCGCGCGTCAACAAGGTAATAGCGGCGGCAGAGAACACCGCGCCCATGGCCGGACGCACGTAATCTGCACGGGCTGCGCGGCTACTTGACGCCCGACATGTCGATGAACCCGTCGCGATTCGGCATCTTCACCTGCGGGAGAGTCTTCGCATTCATTTCCGCGTTCTCCCCGATGATGCCGTTCAGGTACAGAAGATAAGCCGTCACTGCGTAGACCTCGTCGTTGGTGAGCGACTGGGTGTTGGTAATTGGCATGGCTCTGCGCGTGTAATCGAACAACGTCGTCGCATAAGGCCAGTAACTGCCGACCGTGCGAACCGGATTCGCCGTGGCGAGCGAGCCGACGCCACCGACGAGCGGGTCGGCCGGCTTGCCAACACCTTTCGGTCCGTGGCACGCCTGGCATTGGGCGATGTAAACGGCCTCGCCCTGCTTCGGGGTGCCGGTGCCTGCCGGCAAACCGGCCCCGCTCGGCGGGATGCTGATGTCCCACACCGCAACTTCCTGTGCGCTCGCGGCGCGGGCGAGATCGGGCCCTCGCGACGGCGTCTGCGATCCACTCATCTGCGTCGCGCACGCGCCGAGCAGCGCTGCCGACGCAACGCCCACTACGTTGCGTTCAAAGGTAAACATTTTGCACTCTCCCGTCAGCGTTCACCGCCCAGGTGATAATCGAATTGTTATGAAAGCGGATGTCGGGCGCAAATTCTGCCACCCACGATTTGCGGGGCGGTTGCACTTGTCCTTTTTCATCGGTAGCCCGGCTTTGCAGCATCGCCGGCACCCCGTTCCACTCCCAAGGGATCCGGAAGCGCACGAGGCTCAAAGGCAATGATTGCCCTTGAAGCGCGGCTTCCTTCCAGCTGGCGCCCCCGTCGGTGGACACTTCAACCCTCGTGATGCGGCCTGCGCCGGTCCACGCGATGCCTGAAATTTCATAGAGACCCGTTCCCTGCATGGTCATGCCGGAGGATGGGCGCGTGATGACCGACTTCACCTCCATCGCGAAAGTGAACTGGCGCGCCTTCCCGTCTGGCATCGGGTCAGTGTATTTCGACGTCTCGTCCTTGGTCTGCGTCGGCCCGTCGGTCGCCTTGATGCGCCGCAGCCATTTCACGCTCATGTTGCCCTCCCACCCCGGCAGCAGCAGGCGCACGGGATAGCCCTGCTCGGGCCGCAGCCGTTCGCCGTTCTGGTAGAGCGCGATCATGGCGTCACCAAACGCTTTTTCGATCGGTATGCTACGGCTCATGGCGGCGGAATCCGCGCCCTCTGCAAGCAGCCACTTTGCGCCCCCCTCTATCCCGGCTTCTTCGAGAAGCAGTGAAAGCGGAATGCCGGTCCATTCACTGCACGAGATGAGACCGTGGAGCGCGCCGCATGGTATCTGCAGAGGCTTCGGCACGAGGTTACGGTTGCTGTTTCCAGAGCATTCGATAAAGCAAATGCGGCTGACCATCGGGTAACGCAGCAGCGCGGACACCGTAAACACCAGCGGTTTCCTGACCAGGCCGTGAATCAACAAGCGATGTTGAGCGGAGTCGATGTCCGGAACGCCGTTGTGATGCCGCTCGAAGTGCAGACCGCTGGGCGTAATCGTCCCCTCAAGCGCTTCATGCGGTGTGAATGACGGCCCGGTACCAGGGGCGAGATCGCCGTAGGGCCGGGGGAAAGTTCGCTTGACCGGCTCCTCGAACCGCGATGGCATGCCGTAACCGCGGAAGGGTGCGCCCGGCGCCTGCATCCATTTGAGTATCGCCAGAGGGGCGTCGTCCGCGGCTCGTGCCGTTGTTGCGGTCATGCCAGCGGCTGCCGCGCCAGCAATCCCGGCGCCGCGCGCGAGGAATGTGCGGCGGTCTATCCTGCCGGGTTGCTTGGAAATCGGGCGCGCGTCTGGCGCCCACGAAAAGCGGTGCTTGCGATCCATTAGTCCCTCCTTGTACGAAGCCACCACACGAATACTGGTATTCCGGCGGGCGCCGTTCGGTGGCGAAAGGCGCCGCCTAGCGGACTTCTTATTGGAGTGGCCCGCTCCTCGTAATTACAGCGACCATCCTACGCTCCTTATTGCGGGCGGGATACGGGATCGAATGGAGAACATTCACCCGGCAGATCGGGAACACGAGGGGGCCCACGCCGTTGTGCCCGGCCAGATACGTGCTTCGCACGTGCTCGCGTCAAAACCCAAAAAGACGCTGTGGATTGTCCACCAGGATCTTTTTCCGCATCGCTGCGTCCGGCGCCCATTGCCCGAGAAGATTGAAGAGCTCGACCGACCCCACCTTGTCGGCGAACGAGAGATGCGGGTAGTCGCTGCCCCAGATGATGCGGTCGGGAACGGCCTCGATCAGCGCGCGCGCCATCGGCGCCGCGTCGCTGAAGCCCGGCGCGACCGACATG
>JBGQGU010000109.1:0-8477 GCA_041497655.1 Gammaproteobacteria bacterium | reverse complement strand
TGCTATGATAATTCGGATACGCGGGAGTTCCTATCCCGGGCCCCGCGCTCTATGCCGCAAACCGCAACTTGAAAAGGCTCACGCATTTCGACGCGCGCGGACAGGCGCGGATGGTCGACGTCGCCGACAAGGATGTCACGCAACGCGTCGCGCGCGCCGCCGGCCGTATCCGCATGCAACCCGCGACATTGAGGCAGATTGCCGCCGGAGCCGCGAGGAAGGGCGACGTGCTCGGCGTCGCACGCGTCGCCGCGATACAGGCCGCGAAACGCGCGGCGGACTTGATCCCGCTGTGCCACCCGCTGGCGCTCACCCACGTCAGCGTGGATTTCACCCTCGACCGCAAGGCCGGCGCGGTGCGGTGCGAAGCAACCGTTGCCACCGTCGGGCGTACCGGAGTGGAGATGGAAGCGCTGACCGCGGTGGCGGCGGGCCTGCTCACGATCTACGACATGTGCAAGGCCGCCGACCGTGGCATGCGCCTCGAGTACATCCGGCTTCTTGAGAAAAAGGGCGGCAAATCAGGTCACTGGATCGCCAAGGCGCGCTGAACCGCGGCTCCGCGCCCTCATTTTTTTTTATGGGCCGATAAGGACCGCGCGGTGGACGCGGCTGAGGCAGTAGCATTAAGATTCGCAGCAGGTTCACGATATGCCGGAGGCGGCGACTCCGCCGCGTGATCCGGGTTACATCAAGGCAGAGGAGATCGTCCATGAACATTGCGCGCAGAACTTTCCTCAAACTGACCGGGGGAGCGGGTGCGCTGGCAGCCGCCTGTGCCGCCGGGTTGGTCAGCAGCGGCCGGGTGTTGGCCGCGAACTGGAACAAAACGGGCTTCGAATCGAAAGCCCTGGCTGATGTCATGAAGAGCCTCGGCGCGACCGGCGCAACCGAAAGCAAGGACATCATCATCACCGCGCCGGACATCGCCGAAAACGGGGCCGTGGTCCCGGTGGCGATCACGAGCAAGTTGCCCAATACCCAGCAGATTTCGATTGTCGCCGAGAAAAACCCGTTTCCGCTGGCGGCAACGTTCGACGTTTCGGGGGGAGGCGAGGGCTACGTCTCGGCCCGCATCAAGATGGGCCAGACCTCCGACGTGTGGGCGGTGGTCAAGGCGGACGGAAAGTATTTCACCGCCCGGAAAGAAATAAAGATCACCGTCGGCGGCTGCGGCTGATCGAGAGCACAACGAGGAGAGGACCGCATCATGGCTGAACCGATGAAGATCCGCGCTACGCTCCAGGGCGATGTTGCCGACGTGCGCATCCTGATGCTGCATCCGATGGAAACCGGGCAGCGCAAGGACTCGAAGGGCCAGGTCGTTCCCATGCACTTCATCCAGAGCGTGGTGGTCACCCACAACGGCAAGACGGTGCTCGACACGCAATGGAGCCAGGCGGTCTCCCGCAACCCGTTCCTGGGGCTGCGCATCAAGGGGGCGAAAGCAGGCGACAAGATCGGCGTGACCTGGGTGGACAACAAGGGCGACAAACGCACTGACGAAGTGACTGTGACCCCGGCGTCCTGAGCACGAGCCGGTCCGAAGACAACAGGAGGAGAAGAATATGCCGACAACGCGCGGCGGAATTGCCGCGATTCTGTTCGCGTGCCTCGCAGCGTGGGGCGCGGCGCTGGCGCAGTCGGACGACCCTCTCGGGGTCGGGCGCAAGATGCTGGCCGAGGACAACCCGGGGGAACTGTGGATCGAACAGGGCAAGACCCTGTTCTACCAGAAACGAGGTCCCAAGAACGCGTCGCTGGAACAGTGCGACTTCGGCATGGGACCCGGCAAGCTTGATGGCGCCACCGCCCGGCTGCCACGCTACTTCCCCGACACCGACAGAGTTCAGGACCTGGAGTCCAGGTTGCTGACCTGCATGGTCCAGCTGCAGGGATTCAATCGCGACGACATCGTGAAACGGGCGATAAGCCCCGGGGGCAGCAACGGGTCGGACGTGGAGGCCCTGGCGCTTTACATCACTTCCAGGTCGAACGGCATGAAGATGAACGTCTCGCTCAGCCACCAGAAGGAACACGAAATGTTCAAGGCGGGTGAGTACCTCTTCTTCCGGCGCAGCGGTCAGACGGATTTCGCCTGTGTGCAGTGCCATGGTGAAGCCAACAAGCGCATTCGCCTGCAGGACCTGATTCACATGACCGACAAGAAGGGGGTGCAGGAGGTCGTTTCAACGTGGCCCGCGTATCGCGGCGCGCATTTCGTCGTCCGCACCATGCAGTGGCGGCTCTACGACTGCTTCTGGCAGATGCGGCTGCCCGAGCTGAAGTATGCATCCGACACGTCGATCGCATTGACGACCTATCTCCACTATCAAGGCAACGGGGCCGTAATCAAGGTGCCCGGATTCAAGCGCTGAGGCAGAGAGGAACGTATGGGAAAAGCATGCTTGAAATGGACGATGCTCGGTTCCTTAGCGCTGGTTTTCGCGGGCTGCGCAACTTATCCCGATCCGGCGACCACGCGCCAAACGGCGGAGAAAATGGTGAGCGAAGATTTCTCCGCACCGGAGCCGACCTTGCTGAAGCGCCTCGTGCAGGACAAGTCGCAGCAGATTTGCAGCAAGATCGGGGATGCCAAGCTCACGCAGGAGGAAGCGGCCGAAGTGGTCAAGCTGGCGCGCGCCTCGATCCAGTACCCGGCCTCCGGCAAGCTCGTAGGCGACTGGAAGGCCGGCGACAAGCTCGCGCACGACGGCGCCGGCGATCGTATCCAGGGTGGACGTCTCGAGAAGCTCAAGGAAAACGGCGGGCTGTGCCAGAACTGCCACGCCCTCGCGCCCGGGGAAATCAACGTCGGCAACGTGGGGCCGAGCCTGACCGGCTACGGCCTGCAGCGCGGGAATTCCGAGGCCATCGCGAAGCTCACCTACGAGCGAATCTACAACGCGTGGGCGTACTCCCCCTGCTCCAACATGCCGCGGCTCGGTGCCACTCGCCACCTGACGCCGGAACAAGTTACCCATATGGTGGCGTATCTGCTCGACCCGCAATCGCCGATAAACAAGCGATAAAACGGACGCAAGCGCGCCGTTTTATCTGCGCGCGTTCGAACGGACGGTCGAACCGCCGTTCAACGCGCACGCTCTGTAGCAACTCAACTTCATGTCACTTTCGCGGCGTGAATTCCTGCAAATGCTCGCGGTCGCGGCGGCGCAGGGCATGCCGCTCGCGGGGCGTGCGGCGGAGACGCAACGCGGCGACGCCCTCTACGACCTGCCGGGACCGCGCGGCGATGTCACCCTGCTCCACTTTACCGACTGCCATGCCCAGCTGCTGCCGGCCTACTTCCGTGAACCCGACGTCAACATCGGTATCGCTGACGCGCTCGGCAAGCCGCCGCATCTTGTCGGCGAGGCGCTGCTCAGACATTTCAGGATCGCTCCGAAAACGCGGCTTGCGCACGCGTTCACGTATCTCGATTTCGAGAGCGCCGCGCGCAACTTCGGGAGAGTCGGCGGCTTCGCCCACCTGGCCACGTTGGTGAAGCAGGTGCGCGCGCAGCGCCCGGGCGCGCTGTTGCTCGACGGCGGCGATTCCTGGCAGGGTTCGGCCACCGCGCTGTGGACCGGCGCGCAGGATATGATCGACGCGAACAGGCTGCTCGGTGTCGACATCATGACCGGCCATTGGGAGTTCACCTACGGCGCCGCGCGCGTGCAGGAGGTGATCAAGAAGGATCTCGCGGGGAGGACCGAGTTCATCGCGCAGAACGTCAGGACCACGGATTTCGGGGACCCGGTGTTCAAGTCGCACGTGATCCGCGAAGTCAACGGCGTGCCGGTCGCGATCATCGGCCAGGCGTTTCCCTATACGCCCATCGCCCATCCGCGCCACTTCGTGCCGGAATGGACCTTCGGCATCCAGGAGGAGAACCTGCAGAAAGTGGTCGACGAGTCGCGAGCGAAGGGCGCGCAGGCGGTCGTGCTGCTGTCGCACAACGGCATGGACGTGGACCTGAAGCTCGCTTCGCGTGTCACCGGTATCGATCTCATACTGGGCGGCCATACGCATGATGCCGTGCCCGAGCCGGTATCCGTCACGAACCGCAACGGCACGACGCTCGTCACCAACGCCGGATCGAACGGCAAGTTCCTTGCCGTGGCCGACCTTGAAGTGCGGGGCGGCAAGGTGCGCGATTGCCGCTACCGGCTGCTGCCGGTGTTCGCCAATCTGATCAAGCCTGATTCGGAGATGACGGCGCTGATCCGCCGCGTGCGGACGCCCTACGCTGAGCGTCTGTCCGAGAGAATCGCCGTTACCGAAGGCTTGCTCTACCGGCGCGGCAACTTCACCGGCACCTTCGACCAGCTGATCCTGGACTCGTTGATGGAGGTGAAGGGAACCGAAATCGCCTTCTCACCGGGATTCCGCTGGGGCACCACGATACTCCCCGGCGAGACCATCACGATGGAGCATGTGATGGACCAGACCGCCGTGACCTACCCTTACACCACCGTCACGGACATGACCGGGGAAACGATCAAGAACATCCTCGAGGACGTGTGCGACAACCTGTTCAATCCCGACCCCTATTACCAGCAGGGAGGGGACATGGTGCGCGTGGGCGGGATGCGTTACCGCTGCGACCCGACGCAGAAGATCGGGGGACGCATCAGCGGCATGACGTTGAACGGCAAGCCGATCGCGGCTGGAAAGCGCTACAAGGTGGCAAGCTGGGCGCCAGTCGCGGAAGGCGCGAGCGGCGAGCCGGTATGGGAGGTCGTCGCGCGCAACCTGCGCGCGAAGAGGATCGTCCGCCCGGTCAGTCCCAACCGCCCTCAATTGATCGGCGTGCGGGGCAACCCCGGTATTTCCTAGGAGTTTGTCGGACTTAGGTCCGACAAACTCCTCATGCAAAACCGCCCGCACGATAACGGGAGTCAATGTCAGTGACAACCTAGTTTCCAGCCTGCGCGCGTGCCCATCGGAGGCCGATCGGGGTCATTACCCTGGGTTTTATTCGAAATGCGCGGGCGGTTTTGCTATTAGCAGCTTGTCGGACACCTAAGTCCGACAAGCTGCTAGGCGATCGCGCGGCTCGTCACGCGCAGCATCGCGTCGCGCTCGGCGAACCATTCCCTCGAGTACTCGCACTCGCGGTACGCGTCGAAGTACGGTCCACCAATGGTGTAGTGGACGAGCGCGGCGTCTGTGCGCGGCGGGTTGTAGCCCACGAGATGGTTCCAGCGCTCGGGCAGCGCTCCGATGAGACCATCGTTTCCCAGCCACTTGAACTGGTGCAACTCGAGGCCCGAAGCACGATTCACGTATTCCGGGCTCAGCGCCCGGCACCGGGCGTTGTTGAACAGCATCACGCTCGACCAGTTCTTCTTATCGTACTTGCTCTGCGTCCTGCCCAGGAATTTCACCGTTTCCCTGGGCACGTGGTTGTGCTTGACTACCATCACTGAGTAGTTGTCGTCCCGCAACTTCCACAGGTTGGCGATGTCGTCGAGCACCAGCATGTCGCAGTCCATGAACACGGACCATCCCGCGTAGCCGGAAAGGTATGGCGTCAGAAAGCGAGAAAATGAAAACGCCGTGCTTTGGAGAGGATCGCGTTCACGCGTGAACAGGGTTCTCAACTGCGATAGCATCAGCGGCGAAATCGAAACCGGCTGCGACGCGCGGGCCTGGATGCTGTACGCGAGAACGCTGTATGCGACCGCCTCGTCCGGGTCGTAGCCGATGAAGACGTTGATCATGTCGTACTAATGTCTTTTTTGAGAAGGATATCACATGCCCATGCACGCCCCATCGAATTTCGTAGCCGGTCTTGCTACGCTACGTTAGACTGCGGTCTTTCGACGATCAGACGGAACATGCCCAATCGGAACGTCCAGCTGCTGTTCGCCCTGTTCACTCTGTCCGGTTTCACCGGGCTCATCTACGAATCTATCTGGTCGCATTACCTGAGGCTCTTCCTCGGCGCCGCGGCGTTCGCGCAGTCGTTCGTGCTGGCCGCGTTCATGGGTGGCATGGCGCTCGGCGCCTGGATCGCGAGCCGCGCGACCAAGCGGATCGTGAACCTGCTTGCCATTTACGGCTGGATCGAGGCGGGGATCGGCCTCGCCGCCCTGGTGTTCCACGAGGTGTTCGTGTGGCTGACCGAGGCTTCGCTCGATCACGTCATCCCGGCGCTCGGCTCACCGCTCACCGTGGAAATCTACAAGTACACGCTGTGCGGCGTGCTCATCGTCCCGCAGACGGTGCTGCTCGGCATGACCTTCCCGCTGATGAGCGGCGCGGTGATCCGGCGCAGCCCCGAGGCGAGCGGCCATCACCTGGCGATGCTCTATTTCACCAATTCCATCGGCGCGGCCGCCGGCGCGCTCGCGGCGGCGTTCCTGCTGCTCGGCTGGATCGGCATGCCGGGCACCATGCGCCTGGCGGGCTTGTTGAACCTCGCTCTCGCCGCGGTCGTGCTCACGCTCGCGCGGGCGGGCGAGCCGCAGCCGCCCGCGGCCGTGCCCGCCGCCGGCGCGGTCCCCGCCAGCACCTACCTGGTACGGTTGTTCCTCGCCGCGGCGTTCGTCACCGGGGCGGCCTCCTTCGTCTACGAGATCGCGTGGATCAGGATGCTCTCGCTCGTGCTCGGCTCCTCGTTCCAGGCCTTCGAGCTGATGCTGTCGGCGTTCATCACCGGGCTCGCGCTCGGCGGATTGTGGATCCGCCGCCGCATCGACCGCATCGCCGACCCGGTGCGCTTTGCGGGCATGGTGCAGCTCGCCATGGGACTGGCGGCGCTCGCCACCATCTTCGTCTACCACCAGACCTTCGACTGGATGGCTTGGGTGCTGCACGTGCTCCAGCGCAATGAAGAGAGCTATCCGTTTTTCAACCTATTCAGCCACGCCATCGCCTTCGCCGTCATGCTGCCGGCGACCTTCCTCGCCGGCATGACGCTGCCGCTGTTTACGCACGTTCTGCTGCGCGGCGGCCACGGCGAGCGCGCGATCGGCCAGATCTACTCCGCCAACACGCTCGGCGCCATCGCCGGCGTGCTGCTCGCCGTGCACCTGCTGGTGCCGGAAGCCGGCATGAAACTCGCGCTGGTGCTCGGGGCCGCGGCGGACATCCTGCTCGGGGCGTGGTTGCTGCGCTATTCGCAGGCGGCGTTCCGTCGCGCCCATGCCTTTGCGGCGCTCATCGCCGGCATGCTCGCCGCAACCGCCACCGCCCGCGCCGATGTGCTGGAGCCCGAGCGGCTCTCGTCCGGCGTGTTCCGCTACGGGCGCGCGGTGCCCACAGACAGCGAGGTTTTTTTCTATCGCGACGGCAAGACAGCATCGGTCGCCGTGCGACGCCACGTCAACAACTCGGTCGGGATCATCACCAACGGCAAGCCGGACGCGAGCATCCAGATGGATCCCGACCGACCGCCCACCGGCGACGAATACACGATGGTCGTCGCCGCCGCGCTGCCGTTGCTGATCAAGCCCGACGCGACGCGCTACGCCAACATCGGCTTCGGCTCCGGCCTCACGGCCGAGGCGCTGCTCTCGCACAGCGGCCCGCGGGAGGTGGACACGGTCGAAATCGAGCCGGCGATGGTGTCCGGGGCGCGCTCCTTTATCCCGCGCGTCATCCGGCCCTACCGCGACCCGCGCAGCAGCATCGTCATCGAGGATGCCAAGAGCTTTTTTGCGCGCAACCGCAAGCGCTACGACGTGATCATTTCCGAACCTTCGAACCCCTGGGTCAACGGCGTGGCAAACCTGTTCACGACCGAGTGGTACCGCGACGTGAAACGCTACCTCGCGCCGGGCGGCCTGCTGGTGCAGTGGCTGCAGACCTACGAGTTCAACGACCGGCTGCTCGGTTCCATACTGGCGGCACTGGGCGAGAACTTCGCGGATTACGAGATTTACGAGATGAACGGCGTGGATCTCATCGTGGTCGCGGTCGCGGAAGGCCGCGTGCCGCGCCCCGGGCCGCTGCCGGTCAAGGAAGCAGTGTTCATGGACCAGTTGAAGCGCCTCGGCATCACGCGCGCGGAACAGATCGCGGCGTTGAGCGTCGGCACCAAGCGCGACATTGCGCCGCTGTTCGCGCCCCTTGCCGCGCCGGTCAACTCGGACTACCGCCCGTTCGTGCAGCTCGAGGCGCCCCGCGCGCGTTTTCAAGGCAGCCTCGCAACGGCCGTTCCCGGCCTAGTATTGTCGCCGTTGCCGATCCTCGAGATGGCCCGCGGGAGAGCCATGACCTACCTGCGCGAGCCGGTGCCCGTATACGTCCCGTCCCTCAACTTGCGGACCCAGTCCGCGGCGCTGGCGCTCGCGCGCGGGCTCCTCCAACGCTCGGCGGAGCCCCTCAGCACCGGGGAGCCGGCGGTGATCACCACGTTGCTCGCGTTGAAGCGGCCCGGCGCGCTGTGCGGCGCCGCGGTATCGAGGACGGCCATCGAGCAGCTGCACCGCGCGGCCGAGCTGACGCTCGCCAAACTGGCGCCGGAG
>JBGQGU010000108.1:0-8490 GCA_041497655.1 Gammaproteobacteria bacterium | reverse complement strand
GGCATGTTCAAACCCGGCGCCGGCGTGTCCTGATGCGGCCAGCGCGTGGTGATCGCCTTGGTGCGGGTGTAGAACTTGACCCCCTCCATGCCGTGCACGTGGAGATCGCCGAAGAGCGAGCTCTTCCAGCCGCCGAAGGAATAGAACGCCACCGGCACCGGGATCGGCACGTTCACCCCGACCATGCCGACCTGGATCTCGTTCTCGAAGCGCCGCGCGGCGCCGCCCGACTCGGTGAAGATCGCCGTGCCGTTGGCATAGGGGTTGCGGTTGACGAGCGCGATCGCGTCTTCCAGCGTCTGCGCCCGCAGCACGATCAGCACCGGCCCGAAGATCTCGTCCCGGTAGATCTTCATTTCCGGCGTGACGTGGTCGAACAGCGTCGTGCCGAGAAAGTTGCCGTTCTCGGATCCGCGGACCTTGTGACCGCGGCCGTCCACGACGAGCTTCGCGCCTTCCTTCACTCCCTGGTCGACATAGCCCGCGACCTTGTCGCGATGCTGGGCGGTTACCAGCGGGCCCATGTCCACGCCCTCCTTGTCGCCGGGTCCGATCACGATCGCCTCCGCCTTCTTCTTGAGCAGCTTCACCAGCGGGTCGGCGGCGGCGCCTACCGCAACCACCGCGGAGATCGCCATGCAGCGCTCGCCCGCGGAGCCGTAGGCCGCGCCGATCAGGGCATCGGCCGTGAACTCGAGATCGGCATCCGGCAGCACCACCGCGTGGTTCTTGGCCCCGCCGAGCGCCTGTACGCGCTTGCCGTTCTTCGCGCAGGTTTCGTAGATGTATTTCGCGATCGGAGTGGAGCCAACGAAGGAGACCGCGTGAATGCCGGGATGGTTGAGAATTGCGTCCACCGCTTCCTTGTCGCCGTGCACGACGTTCAACACGCCGTCGGGCAGGCCCGCTTCCTTGAAGAGCTCCGCCATGCGCATCGAGGCCGAGGGCACTTTCTCCGATGGCTTGAGCACGAACGCATTGCCGCAGGCGATCGCCACCGGGAACATCCACAGCGGCACCATCACCGGGAAGTTGAACGGCGTGATGCCGGCGCATACGCCCACCGGCTGGCGCACCGTGTGGCAGTCCACGCCCGAGCCCACGTTCTCCGAGTGCTCGCCCTTGAGGAGATGCGGGACCCCGCAGGCAAACTCGACCACTTCGATCCCCCGTTGCACCGAGCCCATTGCATCAGGCAGCGTCTTGCCGTGCTCGTCAGTGACGAGCCGCGCCAGCTCCTTCTGGTTGGCCTGCAGCAGCTGCAGGAATTTCTGCATCACGCGTGCGCGCCGCAGTGGCGGCGTATCGCGCCAGCCCGGAGCTGCCGCCGTCGCGGCGTTTACCGCGCCGTCGATGTCGGCCGCGTTGCAAAACGGCACTTTGCGGGTCACGACGCCCGTAGCGGGGTTGGTCACGTCGCCTAAGCGGGTCGTAGCGGCGCGCTGGCGCCTGCCCGCGACCCACAAATCCACGGTGGCGACGTTCTTCGCATCCACTGGCTTGTTCATTGCCTGCTCCGTTCATCATTCATCATTCATCATTCCGCATTCGGGCCGCTGCGCGAGCGAGAAGAATAGAGCTCGCGAAACGTCCGGCCCGTGGGCGCGGGCAGGTCGCGCCCGTCCGTCCAGCCACCGCCGAACGGGAGGTAATGTATCAGCTTCTCCGCGCCGCCGAGCAGCGACAGCACGCGCGCGCCAAGGGCGGTCATCATCGCATAGACTGCCGGGCGCCGCGCCATCCAGCTCCACAGCGCCAGCCCCAGGCGCTCCGGCCACGGTTTCAGCCTGCGCTCGAACTGCTTCTCGCGCAGCTTCCTCATCAGATCGGGCAGGGGAATCTTCACCGGGCAGACCACGCCGCACTGGTTGCACAGCGTCGCCGCGTTGGGCAGGTCGAGCGCGTTCTCCAGCCCCACGTAACTTGGCGTGAGCACGGAGCCCATCGGGCCGGGATAGACCCAGCCGTAGGCGTGGCCGCCCACGCTCTGGTATACCGGGCAGTGGTTCATGCACGCGCCGCAGCGTATGCAGCGCAGCATCGGCTGCAGGTCGCCGCCCATCATCTCGCTGCGTCCGCCGTCGAGCAGGATGACGTGGAAATGCTCCGGCCCCTCGCGCTCGCCCTCCCCTTTCACACCGGTCGTGACCGAGACGTAGTTGGAAATGGTTTGCCCCGTGCCGTGCGCCGGCAGCAGCCGCATCAGCGTCGCCACGTCCTCCAGTGTCGGCACTACTTTCTCGATGCCGGTAATCGCGACGTGCACCCGCGGCAGCGTCGTCACCAGGCGGCCGTTGCCCTCGTTGGTGACGATGAGCGTGGAGCCGGTCTCGGCCACGACGAAATTCGCGCCCGAGATTCCCATGTCCGCGGTGACGAAATGCCGGCGCAGCATCTCCCGCGCTTCGCGCGTCAAAGCCGCGATGTCGGTCTTGCGCGGGGTGCGGTGCTTTTCGTGGAACAGGTCCGACACTTCTTCGCGGGTCTTGTGCACCACTGGCGCGACAATATGTGAAGGCGGTTCCTTCGCCAGTTGCAGGATGTACTCGCCCAGATCGGTTTCCACCACCTCGATGCCGGCCGCCTCCAGCGCGTCATTGAGCGCGCACTCCTCGCTCACCATGGACTTCGACTTGACCGCCTTTTTCACGCCGTGCCGGCTCGCGATCTCGCACACAATCCGATTCACGTCCTGGCGCGTTTCCGCCCAATGCACGACGGCTCCACGCGCCACGGCATTGCGCTCGAATTCCTCAAGGTAAACGTCGAGGTCGGCCAGCGCGCGGTCGCGGATCGCGGCGGCAGCGGAACGGATTTCCTCGTAATTGCCGAGCTCGGCGACGCGGTCGGCGCGCCCACGCACGAAGTTGCCCTGCAGCCGCTTCAACGCGGACTGAAGGTTGGCGTTGGAGAGCTTGGTGCTCGCCGTCGCCTTGAAGTGCATGGATGTGATCTGCATAGTGTTGAACGCTGGCAGAAATCTACGCCAGCCTTCAAATTATAAACAGGGTTGACAAGGTTCGGGCGCGGCGGACGTTCCTGGTCAGCTCATCCGGTACTTCCGGACAGCATCCTCGTCCCACGCCAGCCCGTTACCCGGGCGGCTGGCGACAACCGCGCTGCCGTCGACGATCCGCAACGGCTCCTCGAGTAGGGCGTTCGCCCAATCCACGTACTCCAGCCAGTGCGCCGTCGGCGTCACGGTGAGCAAATGCGCGCTCACTTCCGGGTAGAGATGCGAGGACATCTTGATCCCCCTCGCTGCGGCAAGCTCGGCCGCGCGCCGCCAGCCGGTGACGCCCCCGATGCGCTCGAGATCGGGCATCATGTAATCGCAGGCCTGCGCAGCCAGCGCCCGCTCCATGTCGTGCACCAGCGAGAAGTTCTCGCCGATCTGCACCGGCGTCGCCAGCGCACGCGCAATCTCGGCGCATCCCTCGAAATCGTCATGGCGGATCGGCTCTTCGATCCAGTAAAGGCCCTCGCCGTCCAGCGCGCGGCCGCGCCGGATCGCTTCCTGCACGCTCAGCGCCTGGTTGTAGTCCACCATCAAAGCGATGTCTCCGGGAATGCGCGAGCGCACGGCACGTATCGCGGCAAGGTCGGCTTCCAGCGTCGGATAACCCAGGCGGAGCTTGATTGCGCGGAATCCGCCGGCGAGCAGCTTCTCCGCTTCATCCGCCACGGCCGCGGGCGCCATCAAGCCGAGCCCGCAGCTGTTGTAAGCGGGCACCGGCCGCGGCGTTCCACCGAGATAGGACGCGAGCGGCATCCCGGCCGCCCTGGCGAGAGCGTCCCAGGCCGCCACGTCGAACATCGCCATCGCCATGCGCACGATGCCCTGCACGCCGATCAGCACGAACCGCTTCGCGAGTTTCGCCCACAGGGCGACCGGTTCCACCCGGTCGTCCTTGACCGTACGCAGCACCTCGTCCAGCAGCACGACGATAGCCGGGGCAGCGGCCGGCAGGTAGCAAAACTGCCAGGCGTGCCCGGTCACGCCCTCCTCGGTCTCGAGGTCCACGAGCAGCAGCGGCGCCTCGCGCACTGTTTGCACGCTGGTGCCGAGCGTATAAGTCATCGGCACCTTCACGCCGACGGCACGGATATTCCGGATAGTGAGTTTAGGCAGCGTCACGAGTTCAGCTCGAGAATTCATCGATCAACAATACCGCCTCGAATTCGGGTTTCCGCGCGTTGAACAACGGCCAGTTCGTCGGTTCGAACGCGCGGAGTTAAACCGGCGCAGCGCGTCCGGCTTTAACGGCACTTGGCGGTCTTGGCGGTTCAATTGTTGTTCTTGTATTTCTTGGCGGTTCAGCTTTTCTTGCCGCCGGCGTGCAGTATCAGGATATCCCGCACCGCGCGGTGGATGGGCGTCGCCACGCCGACGGCCGCGCCGAGCTCGACCACGGCGCCACTCAGCCATTCCACTTCGAGGCGGTTGCCGCGCTCGAGATCATGGTGCAGCGAGGCGGTCATCGTCCCCGGCAGCGTGTCGGTGAACGCGAGACGCTCCTCGGCGAAGTTCTCCGGAAGCCGGACCCCGTGCGCTCTTCCCACGGCGACGACCTCCCGCATCGCGTCGAGGTAGAACGCGCGGGTCAGCGGATGGCTGCGGATCGGCCCGATCGGCAGCCGCACGGTGGCGGTGACTGCAGCCATCCCCACCAGGAACACGAATTTCTCCCAGATCGAGCGGCGGATGTCGTCGGAGAGCTTCGCGTCGATGCCGGCTTTCAGGCACGACGCGAGCAGCGCCTCGGCGCGCTTCGAGCGCCGTCCATCGTACTCGCCGAACACCATCCTCTGCATCGTCCCGGTGTGCTCGATCACACCGGGTCGGGCAATCGTGGTGGCCATGTACGCGACGCCGCCCATCAACGCCTTCGCGCCGACGATGGGACGCAGGATGTCGTCCTTGCGCACGCCGTTCTGGAGCGACAGCACGCCGGTGTCCGGGCCGATGAGCGGCACGATCGCGCGCGCCGCGGCCTCGGTATCCCAGAGCTTGACGGCAACGACGACGAGATCGACCGGTCCGAGGGAGCCCGGATCATCCGTCACACGCACCTTGGGCAGGTGCACGTTGCCGAGCGGGCTTTCCAGCGTGAGCCCGTGTTCGCGCATGGCCGCGAGATGCGCCCCGCGGGCGACGAAAGACACGTCGCAGCCCACCTGCGCGAGGCGGGCGCCGATCAAGCCACCGACGCCGCCCGACCCCATCATTGCGATTTTCATAGGGCGTGAATCGTGATTCGTGAGTCGTGATTCGAAAATCTCTGTGCTGTCCGTCGCTAATCAGTATTGCCTGCCAATACTTCCGCAATGTGGAGCACCTTCGTCTTCGTGTCGCCGCGGCGGCGCAGCCGGCCCTCGATGTTGAGCATGCAGCCGAGGTCGCCCAGCACCACCGCGTCCGCGCCGCTGGCGGCGATATTCGCGCACTTGCGCTCGGCGATGTGGGTGGAGATCTCGCCGAATTTCACGGCGAAGGTGCCGCCGAAGCCGCAGCAGGTTTCCGCTTCCTCCATCTCAATCAGCCTCAATCCCGGCACCTTGGCGAGGAGCTGACGCGGCTGAGCCTTGACCGACAATTCCCGCAACCCGGCGCACGAGTCATGATAAGTAATGGTCTTATTCATATTCCCCGGGACGGCGCCCAGCTTGGCGACGCGCACCAGGAAATCCGTCAGCTCGTAGGTGCGGCCGCACAGTCTCTTGCAGCGCTCCAGCCCGGCGGAATCGTCCCTGAACAGGTCGGGAAAGTGAGTGCGGATCATTCCAGCGCAGGAGCCCGACGGGGCGACGACATAATCGAAGCCCTCGAACTCGTCCAGCACCTTGCTGGCGAGCGCCCTGGCGGACACGCGGTCGCCCGAGTTGTACCCCGGCTGGCCGCAGCAGGTCTGGGTCCGCGGGACCACGACTTCGCAGCCCGCAGCTTCCAGCAGCTTGATTGCGGCAAACCCGATGCGCGGCCGCATCAAGTCTACGAGACAGGTGACGAAGAGGCCGACGCGCACGACTAGACCAGGGATGAGGGATGAGGGATGAGGGACTAGAAAACCGTTAGGCAACGTCCCTTCTGCCTTACTTTTTCACTGGCGGATGCCGAGCGCGGTGACCAGCTTGTCGTAAAGCTCGTATTGCTCGCGGACGTACTGCTCCGTCTCGGCCGGCGAGCGTATCGCTGCGACGCCTCCGATCCGGGCGTTGCCCGCCTGCCAGTCCGGGTCCTTCGCGAGCTGCGCGAACACTTCGGACCAGCGGTTGACGATCGCCTTGGGCAGCTTCCCCGGACCCATGAGCGCCGTCCAGCCGACGATCTTCTCCATGCCCGGGTAGCCCGCCTCGCGCGCGCTCGGCACGCCGGGAAGGCCCGCGATCCGCACCGGCGAGACGAAGAGCGCGCGCAGCCTGCCCGCTTTCGCCATCGGGATCACGGTGGGCGCATTGTTGCACGCGAAATTCACCTCACCGCCGAGCACCGCGGTGGTGACGTCTCCCCCGCTCTTGTAATGGATGCCGACCGCGTGGTCCTTCGTCAGCCCGGCGAGCGTCATCCAGTACTGCGCTGCCATGTTCTGGCTGGTGGCGACCCCGGCCGTTGAAAAGTTGAGCTTGCCAGGATTGCGCCGGATCTCCGCGATCAGGTCGGCGGCGGCCTTGTGGGGCGAGTCGCTCCTGACGAAGCAGACGTACGGGTTCAACTCGATCATCGAGATCATGGTGAACTCGTTCCACTTGTACGGCAGCTTCGATTCGAGCGCGGGCAGGATGGCGTGTGTGGCGATGCGCGCAACCAGCAATGTGTAGCCGTCCGGGGCGGCGTTCCTCACGAATGTCGCGCCGATCGCGCCCGAGGCGCCGACGCGGTTGACCGCCACGATCGGCGTGTTGTTGAGGTACTTCGAGGCAGCCAGCGCGACATTGCGGCCGGAAAGGTCCGAATCGCCGCCCGCCCCAAACGGGATCACGAATTGGATCGGCCGCGTCGGGTAGCCCTGCGCCAGCGCGCCCGCCGCGGCAAGCCAGAGCACCGCCACCAAGAGGGAAGTGTTCATCGCGTTTCTCCTTGTTGTCCAGGAAATTGCCTCTCGCAAGTGGGAGGATAGGGAATCAAACTAAGAGGTCGAATCACGAATCACGAATCACGCCACTCGGCTAAATGCGCCACGGGCGCAGAAATGCCATGCGGTCCATCGAGCGCACCGTCAATTGTCGCACCGACTTCCTGTGCAGCACATGCAGCACGACGGGGGTCCCCGCATCGCCGCTCGCCCACAGCCTCTGATAGAACTCGCTCTGGCGCCCGACCGCTTGCCCGCCCACCCCGAGGATGATATCGCCGCGCGCCAGCCCCGCCTGCTCCGCCGGCGACTGGGGCAGCACCCGCGTCACCACCACGTGTCCCTGGACTTCCTCGGAATAGACGCCAAGCCAGGGCCGCGCCGGCTCGCGCCGGCGCCCGGTCGCGAGCAGGTCATTCAACGTCGGTTTCAGGAGGTCGATGGGGACGAACATGTTGCCGGGGAAGGCGGCGCCGATTTCGAGCGCGTCGCTCACCCACAGCGAACCCACTCCCACGAGCCTGCCGTCGGCATCGAGCAGCGCCGCGCCACTGTGCTCGAAGCGCGGCGGCGCAGTGAATATGGCACCCTCGATCATGTACTCCCACCAGCCGGTAAAGCGGCGCCGCGACACCACGCAGGCGCGCGAGGCGCCGCCGGCGGCGCCATGGGCCGCAACCAGGACGGTGGCAAGCTCCCGCACATCCGCCGAGCTGCCCACCTCAAGCGGGCGGCAGTCGATGCCGGCGCGCAGCACCCCGAAGCCCGTGGCGTGGTCGTAGCCGACCACGCTCGCCGGGTACACGCGACCGTCTCCAGCCACCACCAGGATGGAGCCCGCCTCGAGTATCAGGTAGCCGATGGTGAGGATCAGCCCCTTCTCGCCGAACACCACCCCGGTGCCTTCGCGCTCGGCGCCGAGGTTCTCGGCAGTGCGCGCGTCCTGCACCGCCTTGATGCTCAACTTCACCACGCCTTCGAGCGGGACGCCGTCGGCGCGCAGCTCGGGTACGGCGATATGGGCTGCGCGCCAGGCGGAAAGGGCAGCTGTGAAGAACGAGACGGTCACGGTTTGCGTCTGCCCAATGGCGTATTCGGGAATGTTGCGCGCGGGAACGCCTGGCGCCTGCCCACCGCGACAACCCGCGTGTTGAACGGCAATTCTCTTGTCCGTTCGAACAAGCGGAGTTAAACCGGCGCACTGCGTCCGGATTTAACCAATGTTAGCGGTGCACTTGCCGCCGGGCAACGGGTGCCGGCGGGGGAAGGATGAAACTAGGCGGGCGCCCGGTAACGGACGCCGATGATCTCTATTTCGGCTTCGCCGGCGGGGGTGGCAAGTATCACCACGTCGCCGGAGCGCTTCTTGAGCAGAGCCCGCGCGATCGGCGAGAGCCAGCTCACCTGGCCGCGCTTG
>JBGQGU010000107.1:0-8515 GCA_041497655.1 Gammaproteobacteria bacterium | reverse complement strand
GCAATGTAGTAGGTGAAGATGCCGATGGGAATCATTTCCCAGCCGCCCAGCGCGAGGAACAGGGTGGCGGACGCTTCCTGGATCGACATGATGAAGGAAAACAGCGCGCCGACCAGGATGCCTTTCCACACCAGCGGCAGCGTGACGTCGCGGAACGTCCTCAGCTTCGTGGCGCCGACGTTCTCGGCCGCTTCCTCCATCGATTTGTGCACGAGCAAGAGCGACGAGTAGCTGCCGCGCACGGTGTACGGCAGTCGGCGCACGGCGAGCACCAGCGGAAAAATGACCCATAGGCTGGTGAGCGCAAGGTCGATGCCCGGCAGCGGATAGTGAAAGGCGCGGATATACGCAATACCGATCGCGGTGCCCGGAATGGCGAGGATCAGCGTCGTCAGCGCATCCATCGCGCCGCGCCCCGGCGTCTGGGTCCGCGCCATGATCCACGCCATCGGCACCCCGACTACCAGGCAGATCAACACCGCTAATCCGGAAAACATGAGCGAGTTGATGATGAACTTGGGCGTCTCGATGCTGACCTGCCTGAAATAATCAAGGGTGTATTGGACCGGGAATGGCGTAAGCGCCCAGCCCTTGCCGACAGCGGCGAGCAGCACTCCGACCTGCGGGATGGCGGACACGACCAGAAGCAGCACGAGAAAACCCACGGCGAGCCAGCGCTTGACGGGTCCGAGGCGCCGGCGCTCCACTTTCGAGTAGGCGAGCGAGCTGTAGTCCTTGATCGCCACATAATGGCGCGCCACCAGCACGAACACGATGGCGAGCAGGACGAGCAGCGCCGAGATCACGATGCCCATGCGGAAGATGCGCCGGTCGACGAACTGGACGATGTTGAGGTAGGCCTGCACGGCGAGGAGGTCCTGCACGCCAACGACGAGCGGCGTGACGAAGTCGGCGAAGGTCCAGATGAACACGAGCAGCGCGCCGGAAACGTAGCCGGGGGTGGTGAGCGGCAGCGTGACGTCCCAGAACCGCCGCCATCCCGTGGCGCCCATGCCCTGCGCGGCCTCCTCCAGCGAGGGATCCACCTTGGACATCGAATCGAGGATGGAGAGCGTCATCAGGGGAAACAGGTGCACCGTCTCGACCAGCAGCACGCCTTGCATCCCGTACATGAAATTGATGGGATGCTGCATGCCGAGCCAGTCCATGAGCCACACGTTCACCGTGCCGGCCCGCCCGAGGATGAAGACGAAGCCGAGCACGCCGACCAGCGGCGGCAGGATCATCGGCAGCATCGTGAGATACGCAAAGAGATTCCGGTAGGGAAAATCGTAGCGGATGATGAGAAACGCGACCGCGATCCCGATCACCGAGGTCGTGACGACCGCGGCGACGCCCAGCACCAGCGAGTTCCAGAACGAGCGCAGGTAGAAGCGGTCCGTGAAGAACTCCTGGAAATTAACGAGCGTGAACTGGCCGGCCTCGTTGCTGAAGGCGTCGTAGAAGATGCGCGTGAGCGGGTATAGAACGAAGAGGATCAGGAACGCCCAGATCAGGCCGAACCCGATCAAGGAAATCGCCGGGATGCGGACCCCCTTGGCCCGGACAGCAGCGATCGTTGCCGTGGCCATACGGATCAATCCGCCGGGATCGCCAGCGTGCTGGCAACCGGGCAGCTCAGGGTGACCGGCTTGCCCATCGGCAACTGCTCGTGGTGCCACGGGTCGCCGACATCGGCCTTGAAAACAACGCCATTGCCGAGATCCACGTCGTAGCGCAGCGTGTTGCCGAGATAGGCGGCAAAGGAGATCTTTCCCTTGAGGTGATTGCGTTCGCCGCCCGACTCGCCATCCACCGCGGCGTTCTCGGGGCGTATGCAGATCACGCACCGGTCGCCGGCGCGCAGCCGCTCGTCGTAAATCGCGGAAATCTCGCCCACCGCGGTTTCCACGCGCACGTTCCGGAGGGGGCCCTCGATTGCCCGCACCGTGCCGTCGATGAGATTGTTGATGCCGATGAAATCGGCCACGAAGCGGTTGGCTGGCCGCTCATACAGCGCTTTGGGAGGTCCCACCTGGAAGACTTTCCCCTGGTTGAAGACCGCGATTCTGTCCGACAGCGTCAGCGCCTCCTCCTGGTCATGGGTCACGTAAATCGTGGTGATGCCGAGCTCCTTCTGGAGTTTGCGGATCTCGGCCCGCACCTGCACGCGGATCTTGGCATCGAGGTTGGAGAGCGGCTCGTCGAGCAGCAGGATCTGGGGATTCAACACGAGCGCGCGGGCCAGCGCCACGCGCTGCTGCTGCCCGCCCGACAGCTGGCCCGGATAGCGGTCGCCGAGGCCGGTGAGCCCGACTTTGTGGAGCACGCCCCGAACCCGCTCGGCAATCTCGGACGCGGCAATCTTGCGCAGCTTCAGGCCGTAGGAGATGTTCTCGGACACCGACATGTGCGGCCACAGGGCGTAGTTCTGGAACACCATGCCGATGCCGCGCTCGTGCGGGGGCACGGCGTTGACCACGCGGTCGTCGAAGCGGATCTCACCCCCGTCGGGAGAGTAAAAACCGGCAATCAGCCGGAGCAGCGTGGTCTTGCCGCACCCCGAGGGCCCGAGGAGGGTGAAAAGTTCCCCTTCCTCGATCGACAGGCTGACCTCGCTGACTACCGCCAGCGGCCCGAAGCGCTTCGTGAGATCCTTGACCGAAATGCGCACGTGACTTCAGGCCGACGGCTGACGGTCGCTAACTATTTCCTCTTCAGCTCTTCCGCGACGGACTCGATTTCCTTGCGGTACTGCGAGTTGACCGCCTCGTAGCGCTTTTGGGCGACGTCATCGTCGTAGATATTGACCACTTCGACCTCGAAATAGGAGCGCATGCCGCCGGTGAATTCGACGGCCATCTCTGCCTGGGAGCCTGGCTTGCCCTGGACGCGGTACTTCGGCGTGATCGGGAATACGCCCCGCTCCATCGCCACCCGCTGCCCGCGCTCCGACAGCATGTACTCGATGAACGCGCGCGCCGCCCGGGGATGCCGGGTGCCCGCGATGATGCCGATCGGCTCGGGCGTGATCCATGCGGTTTTCGGCGCTACGAACTTGATTTCGTAGCCGGCCAGGCGGTCCTCGAACGCCATGTAGCTCGGCACCGCGAACCCGGCCGCGAACTCGCCTCTCGCCACCACCGAAGGCACGTCACGGCTGCGCGCCGTAAATAAGCCGGTATTGCCTGCCAGGCGCTTCAGCCACGCCCAGCCCTTCTCGTCCCCGTCGCGCTGGAGGATCACCTCGTAGGTCGCGTGGCTGCTGGAGGAGCGCGTCGGCGCGCATTGCGCGACGTTGCCCTTCAGCTTGGGGTGCAGCAGGTCGTCCCAGTCCTTGGGTTCCGGCACCCCGAGACGCGCGAGGAGTTTCGGGTGATACACCAGCCCGTAGGGCTCCAGCACGGTGCCGATCCAGAATCCCTTGGGGTCCTTCAGCGGGATGGGCTTGGGCTTGCCGATGCTCTCCGGAATCGAGTCCACCACGCCCTTCGGCAGATCCAGCTTCGCCAGCAGATTCTGCTCGGCGAGCTTGTCGAAAAGCGCGCTCTCGCCGCCCCAGAAGATGTCGGCGTCGGGCCGGCCTTTCCACTCGACGATGCGGCCGTAGGCGACCGGCGTGCCGGCGGCCAGGGCGCTCGTTTTCACGTCGATGTTCCATCTTTCCTTGGCGTACTTGGCGAAATCCGCCAGCGCCGGGTCGGTCAGGGTCCGGGCGACCGGCGTGATCAACACGAGCTCGTTCTCGATCGCCTGGGCGAACGCCGGTCCGCCGCTTCCAACTAGCGATACCAGCAGCACGACACCGAATATCTTGCTGAACTTGATCATGGCATTCTCCTTGTATGCGGGGCGATTGACCCCGCTTGCCTTATATTGCGTCAACCCGCGCCGGGGAGCTTGACGCAGATCAAGCCCCTGGCGCTCCTGTTCATTTTGCGGTGACGCGGTCGTAATGGTAGGGATGCGCGAGCAATCGCGCAACGGCCGCCTCGACATCGGCGCCGTGGTTCAGGACCTGGTCCACGGCCAGCGTGATCGGCATGTCCATATCATGGCGCCTGGCGAGCGCGGCTACCGATTCGGCCGAGTGCACGCCCTCCTGGACGGTCACCCGCTCCCGCAGGATGTCCGGGAGCTTCCGGCCTTCGCCGAGCGCGATGCCGAGAGAGGTATTGCGGGACTTCGGGCTATTGCAACTCAAGTTGAGGTCGCCCGCTCCCGAGAGTCCCATGAACGTTTCAAGCCGCGCGCCCATTGCGACACCCAGGCACGCCATCTCTGCCAGTCCGCGGGCAAACAGCGTCGCGCGCGTGCTCTCGCCCAGCTTCCTGCCGATGGCGGCGCCGCAGGCGATGGCGATGACGTTCTTGAGCACGCCTCCGATGAGAGCACCGATGATATCGTCTGAAAGATAGGTGCGGAAGCGCGGCGTCCCGATTGCCTGCGCGAGCCGTTCGCCAAGGACTGGATCGCCGCAGGCCAGAGTAACGCCGACCGGACTGTCCACCGCGATGTCATGCGCGAATGAAGGACCCGACAGGACTGCCACCGGCGTGCCGGGCAGCGTTTCGGCGATGACCTGTGACATAAGAGAGCAGCTGCCGCGCTCGATGCCCTTCGAGCAGGTGACCACCGGTATGCCGCGCTTGAGATGAGGGCGCAACTGGCTTGTGACGGCGCGCATGTGCTGCGCCGGGGGCGCGAGCAAGAGGAAGTCAGTATCCTTCGCGGCCTCTGCAAGGTCGGTCGTGGCCACGATGCCCGGGGCAAGGGGAATACCCGGCAGGAAGACCGGATTTGCCGAGTCCCGATTGATCGCGGCCGCGACCTCCGGCTCGCGCGCCCAGATGACGGTCTCACGGCCGGAACGGCGCATCACGCACGCCAGCGCCGTGCCGAAGGCGCCTCCCCCGATCACTCCAATCCGCGCCACGCTCTACCCCTCATGCGATGCATCGCCTTTCGCCAGTAACGAAGTGACGCACTGACGAGGTCACTCCTCCCTCATCCCTCATAAATTTCAAACTCCAAATCACAAACTCCAAATCACAAACAAAACTCAAATTCCAAACTCCAAACGTTTGGTGCTTAGTGCTTGAGATTTGGTGCTTGTTTGGAATTTGGTGCTTAGCATTTGGTGCTTGTCTTATCCCTCATCCCCGCCGTCATCCCTGCTCTTATGGTTCCGCCCAATTCTTGGCGCGCCCGACGGCCTTGCGCCACCCGGCCAGCAGCGATTCGACCTGATCACGGTTCATGCCGGGCTCGAAGCGGCGCTCGGCCTGCCATTGCGCGCCGATCTCTTCTCCATTTTTCCAGAAACCGACCGCGAGGCCGGCAAGGTAGGCCGCACCCAGCGCGGTCGTCTCGGTGACTTTCGGGCGCACCACCGGCACGCCGAGGAGATCGGCCTGGAACTGCATCAGCATGTCGTTGCGCGCCGCGCCGCCGTCGACGCGCATCTCCGCGAGGCTGATGCCGGAATCAGCCTCCATGGCGTGCAGCACGTCGGCCGTCTGATAGGCGATGCTCTCGAGCGCGGCGCGCGCGATGTGGGCCGCCGCCGACCCTCTGGTCAGACCCAGGATCGCGCCGCGCGCGTAGGGGTCCCAGTGCGGGCTTCCCGCCCCCGCGAAGGCCGGCACGAGGTACACCCCGCCATTGTCCGCAACGCTGGCGGCCAGCCGCTCGATATCGGCCGACGACTTGATAATGCCGAGCCCGTCGCGCAGCCACTGCACCACCGCGCCCGCAATGAAAACGCTGCCCTCGAGGGCATACTCGGGGCGGCTGCCGGACTGGCACGCCGCGGTCGTCAGCAGCTTGTTGCGGGATGGAACGGGCCGTTCCCCGGTGTGCATCAGCATGAAGCAGCCGGTGCCGTAGGTGTTCTTCACCGTGCCCGGCGTCACGCAGCGTTGCCCGAACAACGCGGCCTGCTGATCGCCCGCGATGCCGGCGATCGGGATGCGAGCGGCGAAGAGACCCGCCGCCGTTTCCGCCACCACGCCGCTCGACGCGCATACCACGGGCAGGACACGGTCCGGAATGCCGAATAGTGCGAGTAGCTCGTCGTCCCAGCTTCCCGAGTGGATGTCGAAGAGCAGCGTGCGCGAGGCGTTGCTGACATCGGTCACGTGCGCTGCGCCCGCCGAGAGCTTCCAGATGAGCCAGCTGTCGATCGTGCCGAACGCCAGCTCGCCGGCCTCGGCCCGGGCGCGGGCCCCGGGCACGTTGTCCAGTATCCAGCCGAGCTTGGTGCCGGAAAAATAGGCATCGAGCACGAGGCCGGTCTTCGCGGTCACGCGGGCCTCGAGGCCGCTCGCCTTGAGCGCGTCGCAGGCAGCCGCTGTGCGCCGGTCCTGCCATACAATGGCATTGCAGAGCGCCTGCCCGGTAGCCCGGTCCCATACCACGGTGGTTTCGCGCTGATTGGTGACGCCGATGGCCGCCACGTCTCTTGCATGAATCCGCGCGCGCGCCAGTGCCTCATGGGCAACCGCGATCTGCGTCGCCCAGATCTCCTCGGGATCGTGCTCCACCCAGCCGGGCCGGGGGAACACCTGCGTGAACTCCTTCTGCGCCACCGCAACAATGGCGCCCGCTGCGTCGAACACGATGGCGCGCGAGCTGGTGGTGCCCTGGTCGAGGGCGAGTATGACGCTCATTCGATCTGCCGCCTGGGAGAAGGACTATATTGTGTCAAAGTTCGGCGGCGGCGACCGCCTCTTTATTGTGCGCGGCAATATCGCTAGAATCATCCCTGTTGTCCCGCATTAAATTGGTCTATTCTTAGGGTTCGGGGCGCACCATGGGAGAAAAGTGAATGCTTTTCTATGCTTTTTACGTCGTTGCGGCGATCATCCTGGTCCTGCACTTCACCGGCTGGCTCAAGCGCAACAATCTCGAGTGGCTGGTGCTGGTGCTGGCTGTGGCGACGTTCCCCGCCGTTTATTTCCTCTAAGGAATCCGCGGTGCGCGTCAAACGGCGCCTGACGCCCGTTTGAGCGTGCGAGTTCGCCGGACCCTTCCGGCCCACTTGGCGAGCAGGCTCACGCCGGCGATCAACATGTCACCGGCGCGTTCATAGAATTTCAAGCACTCGTTCCGCATCCCGCCCATGACCCATCCCCTGCCCGGCAGGACTCGCGCCGGACGCGCTAGGAGTTTGTCGGACTTAGGTCGGACAAACTCCTTATGCAAAACCGCCCGCGGGATAACGGGAGTAAATGACACTGAAAACCTCATTTCCAGCCTGCGCGCATGCCCTTCGGAGGCCAATCGGGGACGTTACCCTGGGTTTCATTCGAAACGCGCGGGCGGTTTTGCTGTTAGCAGCCTGTCGGACACCTAAGTCCGACAGGCTGCTAGCGAGCGAGGTGAAGGCGGCGCTGCGCGATGCGACCGCCTCTCGCTGCACGTTTACGGCGTCGCTGCCGACCGCATCTCGAGGGGCGTCAACCGCCTTTACGTCTGAGCCTGGAGTTGGCAGTTGGCAGCCGTCAGTTGGCAGTAACTGCAAACTGCCCACTGTAAACTGCAAACTTAAATAGTTGATCCACGCCCACGAATCACGAGCGGAGCAAAAAATGAAGGCGGTGGTATTGAACCAGCACGGCGGGCTCGAGCAGCTCAAGTACGTGACCGACTTCCCCGATCCCCGGGTGATCGAGGGGCACGCCGTGATCCGGGTGAAGGCGACTTCATTCAACTACCACGACGTCTTCACCGTGCGCGGGATGCCCGGCATCAAGGTGCCGCTGCCCATGATCATCGGGCTCGACATGGCCGGCGAGATCCTTGAAGCCGGGCCGGGCGTGAGCGGCTGGAAGCCGGGCGACCGCGTCCTGGTCAATCCAGTCAACCAGCAGAAGGGACTGATGGGCGAGATGATGCACGGCGGGCTCGCGGAAAAATGCCTGGTCGCGGAGCATCAGCTGATCCGCATGCCGGACAAGGTTTCGTTCGAGGAGGCGGCGTCCCTTCCCGTCGCCTACGGCACCGCGCACCGCATGATCGTGACGCACGACACCGTCAGGAAAGGTGACAAGGTGCTGATCCTGGGTGCCAGCGGCGGCGTCGGCACCGGCTGCGTGCTGCTCGCGAAGATGCTGGGCGCAGAAGTGATCGCGTGTGCTTCCAGCGAGGACAAGATTCAGCGGCTGAAGGATCTCGGGGCCGACCACGTCATCAACTACAAGGAAACCGATTTCTCCAAGTGGGCGGTCGACAAATACGGCAAGCCGCAACGCAGAACCTACGAGGGCGGCGTGAATGTCGTCATCAACTTCACCGGCGGCGACACCTGGGCGCCGACGCTGCGCTGCGTGAAGCGCGGCGGCAAGATCCTGGTGTGCGGGGCGACCGCAGGCCATGACCCGAAGGAAGACCTGCGCTACATCTGGAGCTTCGAGCTGAAAGTGATCGGCTCGAACAGCTTCTACGACGAGAACCTGAAGGCGCTCATGGACATGATCCAGAGGCGCGAGCTGAAGCCCGTGATCGACGAGGT
>JBGQGU010000106.1:0-8523 GCA_041497655.1 Gammaproteobacteria bacterium | reverse complement strand
GGTTGATGGGCGCGTCGGTCTGCAGCAGCTCGGTGCGGTAGCGGGCGGTGACGCCGGAGATGATGCCGCGCGTGCCGGTGAACTGCAGCCGCCAGGGATGGCCGAAGGCGCCCACGGCGTGCCCGACCGGCGGCATCGAGCTGCAGTCGAGCGGCGGCTCCGCGATCCCCTTCGTCTCCACCCGGTCGGCAACGCGCACGATCGCGACATCGAGGAAGGGGTCCACGTAGACTTTGGTCGCCTCGGAGAACTCCTGGCCGTGAAGCGCAATCTCCACCCGCGAGGGCGAGCGCCCGACGACGTGGGCGTTGGTCATGATCCACCCGCGGCCGGAGTCCACCACGAAGCCCGCGCCGAGGCTGGACCCCTTGCGGTCGCCGTCGAACGGGACGGGCAGCGTGGTCCTGACCTGGACGGTATAACGGAGCGCGCCCTTGAAGATGTCCTCGCTCAAGTCGGCGCGCGCCGCCAGCGGCACGATGGCGAGGAGAGACGTCAGGCACGCGAGGCCGGAGTAAACTTTCATCGGCTTCATGGGACCCTATTTTAGGTTAAACCCGGACGCGGAGTGCCGGTTTGGCGCGCGCTGGAGCGTGGAGCAGGGGCCCCAATTTTTTTGGGGATGCGATCAAGGAGGACGCGTCGGAGCGTTGAGCAGGGGCCCCGCTCGAGGGGATGCGACCGCGGAGACGCGCAAAGCAGCCGACAGCACGGATTTGTAATCTTGCCGCAAGCGGTTCGGAGGCTGCGCGCAAGCGGCCGACGCGATGTGGGCAGATGCTTGCAGAATGTGATTCAGAGGCCGCGCGCGTTCGAACGGACGAGATCGTCACCGTTCAACGCGCGGTCAGGTGGGGTAATTTGAATCGCAGCGGGAAGGAATATGGCGAAAGCGATCTGGAACGGACGAGTGGTCGCGGAAAGCGACCGTTGCGAGGTCGTGGAAGGTAATCAATATTTTCCGCCGCAGGCGGTCAAGCAGGAGCTTTTGCGGCCGAGCGAGACCCACACCACCTGTGGATGGAAGGGTATCGCGTCCTATTACGATGTGGTTGTGGACGGACAGATCAACAAAGATGCGGCATGGTATTACCCGGACCCGAAGCCGGCGGCGACGAACATCGCTGGGTATGTGGCGTTCTGGAAGGGCGTTAAGGTCGAGCCCTAAACGGGCTCGGGTGATTGAGTGATTAAGTGACTAGGTGATTCCCCTCACCGCAATTCTCTCCCCGGTCGCGGGGAGAGGGAGCTATTCAGTTACCTAATCACCTAATCACTCCGTCACTTAATCACCGAGCTTCAGTTCAGCGATCACCGGCGCGTGGTCGGACGGCCGCTCGCTCTTCCGCGGCTCGATGTCTATCGTGCACGCCGTGCAAAGCTTCGCCAGTTCATCCGACAGCAGGATGTGGTCTATGCGCAAACCCATCTTGCGGCGGAAGGCATTCATGCGGTAGTCCCACCACGTGAAGGATCGTTCCGGTTGCTCGAATAGCCGGAACGCGTCCTTGAATCCCGCCGCCAGCAACGATTTGAAAGCATCGCGCTCGGGCGCGCTGAACAGCACCTGTCCCGCCCACGCCTGGGGATCGTAAACGTCGCGATCCTCCGGGGCGACATTGAAGTCGCCCAGCACCGCAAGCCGCGGGTGCTGCGCCAGTTCCGCCTTGAGCCAGCCGCTGAACGCGGCGAGCCACTTGAGCTTGTACTGGTATTTGTCTGACTCGACACCCTCGCCGTTGGGGACATAGGCGTTGATGATCCTGATCCCGCCAATTGTCGCCGCCAGCACCCGCTTCTGGGGATCTTCCAGCCCCGGAATCTCCGTTATCGTTTCGCTCGGAGGACCGAGCGAAACGATGCAGACGCCGTTGTAGGTTTTCTGGCCGTTGGCGAGCGGCTCGTATCCCGTCGCGCGGATCTCAACCGCCGGAAACTGGTCGTTCTGGAGCTTGGTCTCCTGCAGGCACAAGACATCGGGCCGGTGTTTGCCGGCCCAGTCGAGGACCTGCGGCAGCCTGACCTTGAGGGAGTTGACGTTCCAGGTCGCAAGCTTCATCCCGTGCTATCCGCAGGGCTTGTCGGACGTAAGTCCGCCAAACTCCTAGCGGCTACGGTTTGGCGGTCTGCTGGCTGCGCGGGAAGCCCGCGGCGTCGAGCACCAGGTTGTAGTCTGGCCCTGAGAATCCGCGCGTGACCACCTGGCCCACGAGGAGCACCGGCACCTTCGTGTCGCCGGACACCCGCTGCAGCTCGTCGATCTCGGCCTGCTCTTGGGCCGCGATGTCCTCGAACTTGACGCCACGGCCGGCGAGGAGACTGCGCGCCTCGTTGCAGGGCGCGCCACAATTAGGATGGGTGTAGAGCTTGACCGGGGGTGTGCCCGTTCTCGCAACCGCCGGTTTTGCCGCCGGCTTGAATCCCGGGGGCGCGGTCCTGGGGTAGCCGGCGATGTCGAGCGCGGAGTCCCACTCGCTTTCGAGGTAGCCCTTGATGCGGTTGGATCCGACGTAGAGTACCGGCACCTCGAGGCCGCCGGTGAGCTTCTTGAAAGCTTCGATGTCGCTTTGCGGGTCCTTCTCGGTGTAGGGCACGCCGCGGCGCGTGAGGTGCGCGCGCGCCTGGTCACACGGCGCGCCGCAGCTGGAGTTCCACAGCGTCACTGGGAAATTCCTGGCCGCCTGCTGCACGCTGAAGGGCAGCGGCGACGCCTCGACCGTGCTGCCGCCCAGGGCGCGCTGCTCCACTTTCTTCGCAGACGAGGGAGGCGGCGTATCCCGGTACTCCACGTTGCCCTTCTCATCCACCCAGCGGTAGAGCTGAGCGGCGACCAGCGTGCCGGTCGCCGCTAACATGAATATGCCCAATATGATCCGCTTCATGATCTCACCCCCGCAGGAGGTTCATGCGCCACAATTATGCGCCACAATCTACCATTTCATCAGGATCCCCGCAAAATCACATATCACATTCTTTCTGTCATCCCGCCGCCTCTGACACGACTTCGCAGTGGAGAGGTCACGATGTCGGCGGCCCTGCGCGCAGCCTCCGAGATGCTTGTGGCAATTATCTAGATCCGCAGTGTCGGCTGCTTGCGTGCCTCCGCGGTCGCATCCCCGGAAACCGGGGCCCCTGCTCAACGCTCCGGCACGCCCTTCTTGGTCGCATCCCCAACGCTAAAGCGTTTGGGCCCCTGCTCCGCCGCTCATGCCGCTATGCCTTAACAGCGCGTCGATCTTCGGCTCCCGCCCGCGGAAGGCGATGAAAGATTCGAGGGCGGGCCGGCTGCCGCCCATGCCGAGGATCTCGTTCCAGAAACGCTGACCCGTGGCCGGGTCGAGCACGCCGTTTTCCTCGAACAGGCTGTAGGCGTCGGCTGACAGTACCTCGGCCCACTTGTAGCTGTAATAGCCCGCGGCGTAACCGCCGGCGAAGATGTGCGAGAAGTTGTGGGGAAAGCGGTTGTAGGCAGGCGGGAAAACCACCGAGACGCGCTTGCGCACCTCGTCCAGCAGCTCGAGCGCGGTTTTCGCGCCGGCGGGGTCGAACTCGGAGTGCAGGTGCAGGTCGAATAGCGCGAACTCGAGCTGGCGCACGGTCTGCATGCCGCTCTGGAAGTTCTTGGCCGCAAGCATCTTGTCGAAGAGCACGCGCGGCAGCGGCCGGCCGGTGTCCGCGTGACCCGTCATCGGCGCGAGCACGTCAAACTCCCAGCAGAAGTTCTCCATGAACTGGGAAGGGAGTTCCACCGCGTCCCACTCCACGCCGTTGATGCCGGAGACGCCGAGGTCATCGACGCGCGTGAGCAGGTGGTGCAGCCCGTGGCCGAACTCGTGGAACAGCGTGCTCACCTCTTCGTGCGTGAAGAGGGCGGGCTTGCCGCCGACGGGCGCGGAGAAGTTGCAGTTCAGGTAGGCGACCGGCGACTGCACGCGCCCGCCCTTGAGCCGTCGCGTGATCGCATCGTCCATCCAGGCGCCGCCGCGCTTCGAGGGGCGCGCATAGAGGTCCACATAGAACTGCCCGACCAGATCACCCGCCCGGTCGCGGATCGAATAGAAGCGCACGTCGGGGTGCCACGCAGGCGCCGTCGCGGGCTCGATCCTCAAGCCGTAGAGTGTCTCGACCAGCTTGAACATCCCGGGCAGCACCCTGGTCTGCGGGAAGTACTGCTTGACCTCCTGGTCGGAGAAGGCGTAGCGCTTGACGCGCAGCTTCTCCGAGGCGTAGGCGAGGTCACAGGCCTCGATCCGGTCGAGCTTCAGCTCGGCACGCGCGAAATCCGTCACTTCCCGGAGGTCGCGCTCGGCGTAGGGTTTCGCTCGCGCCGCGAGCTCGTTCAGGAAATCGAGCACCTGCTGCGGCGACTCCGCCATCTTGGGCTCGAGCGAGTACTCGGCGTAGTTGGCGAAGTCGAGCAGCTGCGCCTGCTCACGGCGCAGCTTCACGATCTCGGCGACGAGGGAGGTATTGTCCCATTCCGGCTTGCCGAACTCGGAGGCGCGGGTCACGTAGGCGCGGTACATCAGCTCGCGGAAGGCCCGGTTCTCGGCGTACTGCATCACCGGCAGGTAGGATGGCGCGTGCAGCGTGAACTTCCAGCCCGGCTTGCCTTCGGCCTGCGCCGCTTCGCGCGCCGCGGCCAGCACGTCCTGCGGTATGCCGGCGGCCAGGGCCGGGTCCGTGATGTGGTGCGCAAACGCATTGGTGGCGTCGAGCAGGTTGTCCGAGAAGCGCGACGAAAGCAGCGACAGCCGCTCGCTGATTTCCTTGAAACGCGCCTTCTTCTCCGGCGGCAGCTCCGCGCCGCCGAGACGGAAATCGCGCAGCTCGTTGTCGACGATCTTCTTCTGCGCTCGCGTCAGGCCCCCGAACTCGGGACCGCGCTTGAGCGCCTTGAATTGTGCGTAAAGCCCCGGGTGCTGGCCGAGCTCGGTGTAGTACTGCGTGACTTTGGGCAGGTTGGAGTTGTAGGCCTCGCGCAGCTCGGGGCTGTTCATCACGGCGTTGAGGTGCCCCACCACGCCCCACGCGCGGTGCAGCCGCTCGTTGGCTTCCTCCAGCGGCTGCACGAAATCACGCCAGGCGGCGGGCACGCCCGGCGCCGAGACGCGCTCGATCAGCGCGCGGTTTTCCGCCAGCAACTGCTCCACCGCCGGCGTGACCAGCGCGGGCTTGAAATCGGGGAACCGGGGCAGCCCTGAGAAATCCAGCAGGGGGTTCATGAAATCAGTGTTGAATGTTGAATGTTGAGTTTTCAGCTACCAGCACTCGACGGCCTCAGCACCAACTAGAGGTCCAGCACTCAAAACTCAAAACTTAAAACTCAAAACTCGTAGACGACCTGGCCGTCGACCAGGGTATAGCGGACCTTGCCCTTGAGCTCCAGGCCGATGTAGGGCGTGTTCTTGCCCTGGCTTTTCAGTGCCTCCGGCGTGACTTTCCAGTTGCGCTCGGTGTCGAAGACGCAGATATCGGCGACATGTCCCGCCGTCAGGTGGCCGGCGTCGACGTTGAGCACCCGCGCTGGCTGCGAAGTGATCCTGGCGAGCGCCGCTGACAGCGCCGTTCCGGACTCCTCCGCCCACTTGAGCGTGAGCGGCAGCAGCAGTTCCAGCCCGGTCGCGCCGGGCTCGGCCTCGGCGAACGGCAGCTGCTTCGCGTCCTCGTCCACCGGCGCGTGGTCCGAGCAGGCCGCATCCACCGTGCCGTCGGCGAGCGCCGCGCGCAGCGCGTCGCGGTCGCGCTGGCTGCGCAGCGGCGGGTCGAGGCGGCTGTTGGAATCGAAATAGCCGATGTCCATCTCGGTGAGGTGCGCGTGGTGGATGGATATGTCGCAGGTGACGGGCAGCCCCTGCCGCTTCGCCTGGCGCACCATCTCCACGCCCTCGGCGCTGGAGAGCCGCGCGAGATGCACTCGCGCCCCGGTGTCGCGCGCGAGGATCAATATGGTCGAGAGCGCCACGGTTTCCGCGCACACCGGGATGCCCGGCAGCCCGCAGCGGGTCGCGACCGGCCCGTCGTGTGCGACGCCGTGCTGCGCGAGCGCGGGGTCCTGCGGGCGCAGCCACACCGGAAAGCCGAAGGTCGCGGCGTACTGCAGGGCGTGGTAGAAGACCTGGCTGTCGGCGAAGGGGGCGTCGGCCTGGGAAAACGCGATGCAGCCGGCATCCACCAGCTCCGCCATCTCGGTCAGGCGCTGGCCCTTCAGGCCCTGGGTGAGCGCGCCCACGGGGTAGACCCGCGCCTGGTTCAGGTTCTGCGCGCGGAACTTGAGCATCTCGACCAGCCCCGGCTCGTCGAGCGGCGGATCGGTGTCGGGCGGGCAGGCGAGGCTCGTCACGCCGCCGGCGATGGCCGCCTCCATCTCGGATTCCAGCGTCGCCATGTACTCGAAGCCGGGCTCGCGCAGCCGCGCCGCGAGGTCCACCAGCCCGGGGCAGACGACGAGGCCCGCGGCATCGATCACGCGGTTGGCGGTGAAGCCGTTGGGCGGATCGCCGATCGCCACGACCTTGCCGGCGGCGATGTAGACATCCTTCTTCGCGTCCACGCCGCTCTTCGGGTCGATGAGCCGCCCGCCTTTGATATGAATCTTCATATCAGTTTTGAGTTTTGAGTGTTGAATTTTGAGTGAAGGTCAACGCGCGGCGTCCTGGGTTTGGCTTTCTCATGCTGTTAACTCAACACTCAAAACTAAGAACTCAACACTATTTATTCCCCGCCATGATGCTCATCACCGCCATGCGGATGGCGATGCCGAAGGTGACCTGGGGCAGGATCACGGACTGCTTGCCGTCGGCGACGCTCGAATCGATCTCCACGCCGCGATTCATCGGGCCGGGGTGAAGCACGATGGCGTCCGGCTTGGCCAGCGCGAGCTTGTCGTCGGTGAGCCCGTAGTACTTGTAGAATTCCTGTGCCGAGGGCAGCAATGACCCCTGCATGCGCTCGTTCTGCAGCCGCAGCATCGTCACCACGTCCACGTCCTTCAGCCCCTGGCGCATGTCGTGATAGACGTGCACGCCGAGTTGCTCGACGTGGGCGGGCAACAGCGTCTTGGGGCCGATCACGCGGATCTCGGGGCAGCCCAGCGTGGCTAGAGCGTGGATCTGCGAGCGCGCCACGCGCGAGTGCAGGACGTCGCCGACGATCGCCACCCGCAGGTTGGAAAAGTCCTTCTTGTAGTGGCGGATGGTGTACATGTCGAGCAGGCCCTGCGTCGGGTGCGAGTGGCGCCCGTCGCCGGCGTTGATGACGTGGATGTCGGGCGCGACGTGGCGCGCGATGAAGTGCGGCGCGCCGCTCGCACCGTGGCGCACCACGAACATGTCGGCATGCATCGCCGACAGGTTGTCGACCGTGTCGAGCAGGCTCTCGCCCTTGGATTGGGAGGACACCGTCACGTTGAGGTTGATGACGTCGGCCGACAGCCGCTTGGCGGCGATCTCGAAGGTGGTGCGGGTGCGCGTGGAAGGCTCGAAGAACACGTTGAACACGGACTTGCCGCGCAATAGCGGCACCTTCTTCACCTTGGTGCCGACGAATGTTTTCGCCGTATCGAGGATCTGCCACAGGATCTCGGCGGGCAGTCCCTCCAGAGTAAGCAGGTGGTGCAGTTGCCCCTTCTTGTCGAGCTGCGGGTTGGAGGGGTGAAGCCACATACTATTTGGCCTCCTCGCGCAGATCGAGACTCAACCTGCCCTTGGCGTCGCGCTTGAGCGCAATGTTCTGGCCGGGCCTGAGAGCGAGCGTGGCGCCGATGAACTGCGCTGCGATCGGCAGTTGGCGGCCGCCGCGGTCCACCAGCGCGGCGAGCTTCACGCTCGCCGGCCGGCCGTAGTCGAACAGCTCGTTCAGCGCCGCGCGTATGGTGCGGCCGGTGTAGAGCACGTCGTCGACCAGGATGAGATCGCGGCCTTCGACCTCGAAGGGGATCTCGGAGCGCTTGACGTCGCGGTGCAGGCCGCGTGCCGCGTAATCGTCGCGGTAATAGGAAACGTCGAGGGCGGCGGCGGGGGTCTTCGGCTTGAGCGCCTGGTGCAACCGCTCGGCGACCCAGACGCCGCCGGTGTGGATGCCTATCAAACCTGTTTCCGGCCCCACTGCGGGCCGCATCTGCTCGATCAGCGCTGTCAGCAGCTGCTCGGCATCAGGTAACGGGTTGCCGGGCATGTTTTATGGTTTTCGCGGGGCGCTACTCTACCACAAATTGCCGCCCACCCGTGAGCGGCAATGAGTGATTGAGTGACTGAGTGATTAGGTGATTGAGTGATTGAGTCGCTCGGGCTCAAAGGGCAGTCTGATTCTAACCGAATCACTGAGTCACTTAATCACCCAATCACCATGACCTATTTCGCGCTCGCGAAATAGGTTTCCAGTATGCGCTGGGCGGCGACGGAATCGAGCCCCGCCTTGAGCCGCGCTCCGCGCACCCCCGCCGCGCGCAGCAGCCCCTCGGCCTCATGCGAGGTCAGCCCCTCGTCCACGAGTTCCGTGCGGATACCGAAGCGGCCGTGCAGG
>JBGQGU010000105.1:0-8545 GCA_041497655.1 Gammaproteobacteria bacterium | reverse complement strand
CTGCCGGATTCCGGCGTCGCGCCCGTTGGCCCAGACCTTGGTGGCGAAGAACAGCTTGTCGCGCAGCCGGAGTTCGGCGGCGAGATCGCCCACTACTCGCTCGGCCTCGCCGTACATGGGCGATGAGTCCACTACCGATCCGCCCCCCTCGACGAGCAGCCGCAGCACTTCTTTAAGCTCGGCGCGCTCGGGCGCCTGCGCGCTGACGTCGAAGGTCTGCCAGGTGCCGACGCCGACCGCCGGGAGCGGTTCGCCGGATCGCGGTATGGACCGCTTCAGGATCGCGGAGGATTGCGCGAAGGCTTTCTTCTTTTTCATGGCGGCAAGAACGGCGCAGCCCGCAGCAAGGCTCAGCAGCCGGCGCCGCACGGGGTTCACTGCTTCAAAGCGGGGTTTTAGCATGAAGACGAACTACCAGTCACGGGTCGCTTGTCACTTCGTTCCAGCAAAACGAGCTCACAGCCGTTGCCGCGCGTGCATCATGGGGTAGACTATAACGCGTCGCAATAATTCCGATCGCATTTCCTCCATGCTGAAACCCGACGGCCTCGTCGTATTCTCCAAGCGCGCCTGCCCGACCTGCGCGCTGATCGAGCCGGTGATGCAGCGAGTCGCGAAAGCCGTTCCGGCGTTTCAGGTGGTCTCGCAGGACGACCCGAAGTTTCCGTCCGGCGTCGCCAACATGGTGGACGACTGCGAGCTCGACCACTCGTGGTTGAACAACATCGAATCCACTCCCACCCTGATCCGTTTCCAGAGTGGACGCGAAACGGAGCGCGTCGTCGGCTGGGATCGCAACGGCTGGCGCCGGCTCACCGGCATCCGCGACCTCGGAGACGACCTGCCGGCGTTCCGCCCGGGGTGAGGCTCGCTCTCACTCGAGCCCGGGGTGGCCGAGCGGCTGGAAGCGAAGCACAGCGGCAAGACCCTGCTCGCCGCGCGCAAGATCGAGTACCCGGAAAGCGCCGATCCCGTCGAGATCTGCTACGAGCGCGGCTGGACCGACGGCCTGCCGGTCACGCCGCCTACCGACGAGCGCGTGATCGCCATGTTGAAGGGCACGCCGCGGCGTCCCGATGAGATCGTCGGCAAGATTCCGCCCTTCCTCGCCAACTGCACGGTCGAAAAGGTCGCGATCAACGCCGTGATGGCGGGCTGCAAGCCTTCATTCATGCCGGTATTGCTCGCGGCGCTGGAGGCAGCTCTCGAGCCGGTCTTCACGTTGCACGGCCTGCTCGCGACCACCTACTTCTCCGGCCCCATCATCATCGTCAACGGCCCGATTGCAAAAAAGATCGGGATGAACAGCGGCCTCAATGCGCTGGGTCAGGGCAACCGGGCGAATGCGACCATCGGCCGGGCGCTGAACCTCATCGTGCTCAACGTGGGCGGTGGCCGGCCGGGCGAGGCCGACCGTTCCACCCTCGGCGCGCCAAGCAAGTACACGCTGTGCTTCGCCGAGGACGAATCCGACCCGGAATGGGAGCCGCTGTCGGTGGCGCGCGGCCTGCCGCGCGGCGCCTCGGCCGTGACGCTGTTCCAGGGCCACGGGCCGGAGGCGTTCGTGGACCAGAAGTCGCGCACGCCGGAAGCCCTCACGCGCTCGTTCGCGTCGTCGCTCGTGAAGATCGGGCATCCCAAGCTGGTGCAATCGGCGCGCGCGATCCTGGTGCTGTCGCCGGAGCACTATGCGATTTACCGGGAAGCGGGCTGGGATCGCAGGAAACTCGAGCGCGCCTTGTACGAAGCGACCATCCGGCCGGGGGCGGAGCTCGTCGCCGGCGCTGATGGCGTGGGCGAAGGCATCCCGGCCTCGCGTGCCGGCGAGAGAGTGCCCAAATTCCATGAGGACGGCCTGATGGTGGTGCGCGCCGGCGGCAAAGCGGGGCTGTTTTCCGCTATCCTTCCCGGGTGGCTCGCGGGCCGCAACCGGCTGGAACTGCAGCCGGTGACGAAAGAAATCAAAAGCTGAACCGCCAAGCCTGTCCTGAGCTTGTCGAAGGAGACACCAAGAAAATCCAAGACAGTAATTGAACCGCCAAGACGCCAAGAGAATCAAAATCTTTAACCACGAAGGACACGAAGGACACAAAGGAAGGAAGGAAGGTTAAACAACCCTCATCCCTCATCCCTCATCCCTCGCAGGGAACCGCCAAGCACGCCAAGGCCGCCAAGAAAATCAATAGGAAATATAGGAACAAGAACAAGAAGCAAATCAGTTGATGACGAGACGGCGTGTGTCAAATGATTTGTCATCTAATAAGTCAACCAATGCACTTCGTTAGATGCCTCTACCACAACCGGACGGTCACGTGTCAGCCGAACCCGTAGATCTTGCTGAGGCGCGCGCGCTTCTGGAAAAGTTTGAAGCAAAGATGCGAACACCGGAGGGTCTTGCTCACTTATCGGATGGACTTGCGCTGCTGGCAGATCTTCGTACTGGTGCAAGCTCGGAGCGGTACGCACAAGTTGCGTCAAGGCTCGCGATGGCCTATGCGAGGACAGCCCAAGGTGCCGTCGAATCGCTATTATCCCGGGAACCGTCGATCCACTGGGAAGTTTTCGACCATTGGCGAAAGGTATTCGCTGAGTTCGAGCAATCTGGATTTACGCTCCCTCAAGAAGTGGCCGACGTTCGCTCGAAGCTGTGGGACAAGACAATGGACAAATACATAAAGCAGATGTCGCCCTCCGAGCGTAATGAACTTCTTGAACGCTTAAATGCTATGGGCGATCAATGAGGCATCTAACTTTAGCTGGTGCGGACGAGCCGGAAACGTCGCGCCAAAATTCAAATCTATAGCGACCCGCCGCACAGCAAAACGTTAGGTTGCACAGATGTCTGAGAACGGTGCCGATTTCATGGCCCAGTACCAAGCGGGCGTGGGGAGCCGTATCAGGGAACAGCTGGTTCGTCATCTCAGTATTGAGCCAAACACGGATCCTAGGCGGATCGTCGAAATCCAAATCCAGCACGAGCGGCAGCGGCTGGAGAAGGTCATGCAGGAATCCGAAGGTAAACCCGAGGTAGCGGAGTCGCTCCGACTAATAATCGCTTGGTTGCCCGAACTTGAGCATAAGCTCAAGGGCCGCTGAACGTGATGTGCAACCTAACCTGTAGCTGCTGCGGACGGACCGCAAGCGCCGCGCCAACGGCCAGTGCTGGCCTGCCGCGCAGCATCACGTCGGGCCCAATGGTATAGTGAGATCATGTCAAAGGTTGATGGCATCAGGGAGGAACTGGGCTGGCTCAAAGTTGTTTTCGCCGTCCTTGTCGCCATCGACGTCTCGTTGGTCGCCTGGATCGCTCAGAACCACAGTGCGGCGAACGGCGTCTTGGTGGTTGTGGCTATCGTCGCTGTGGCAGTGCTCACCGCTGTGGTTGTGTGGGTCAATCGTGTGGCATACCGTAAAATACGTGGTTTGGAGAATCTCTAATGGCTTGGGCTCCGATTATTGCACTCGTCATTTTGGTGGTGGGGCTCGTTCTCGTTGTCCGCGAGGCCGCTGCCAACACCCGTCGTTGAGGGCCTGACACGGCGTTCAACCGGACCGCCCAAAAGCTGTACTTTTGGGTACGCTGCGCGCTCCGGCGCCTGGTTAGCTCGGCAATAATCCGATTGGCTCGGGGATTCCTGGCGCTTCGTTCTAAATTCTTGAATTTCTTGGCGCCTTGGCGGTTCAATTTGGTCTTGTTCAGATTCCATCTTGCATTTGCTTTCCTTTGTGTCCATCCTCACCCCCGCCCGTCTCCATCCCTCACCCCCGCCCCTCTCCCGAGCGGAGAGGGGTGGCTCGAGATCCCCTTCCCCCTGCACGGGGGAAGGGCATGGGATGGGGGCTGGGAGAGGGAAGGCTCGAGCTTTCCACTCGGGAGAAGGGGAAGGGATGAGGGATGGTGTCCTTTGTGGTTTAAGATTTTCTTTCTTGGTTTGAAACTAGGAGATTCGTTATGAGCTGGATGCGTGATCCCACTGCGGAAACCTCGCCCGTGAAACGGCCGCGGCGCGCGCCGCCGAAATCGCTCGAAGGGCTGACCATAGGACTCTTCGACATCGGCAAGGCGCGCACCGAAGAGTTTCTGAACCAGGTCGAGAAGCGCTTCAACGAGCGGGGACTGAAGACGAAGCGCTGCGGCAAGCCGACCAACGCCAAGGTCGCGACTCCCGAGAACCTGCAGAAGATCTCGTCGGAGGTGGACGTCATCCTGATCGGGCTGTCCGACTGAGGTTCGTGCACGTCGTGCAGTCTGCACGACCTCATGAACTTCGACATCCGCGGCATCCCCGGCATCTCGGTCGTCACCGCCGGCTTCACGGACGCGGTGGCGGTGCAGTCGAAGGCGCTTGGCTTCGAGCCGGCGATACTCTACGTCCCGCACCCCATCCAGAACCGCACCGCGGACGAGCTGAAGAAGATTGCCGACGATGTGGTCGAGCCCGCGTTACGGATGCTTACCTCAATGTGAAGGACTTAGCCACGGAAACACACGGAAACACACAGAAAGTCTTAAATGATTAGGAGGGGTCTAATGGGGTCGGGTTCTTGTCCGTGTCCTTCCGTGTGATTCTGTGGCTATTCTTGATTCCGGTTCTATCAAGCCGCGCGCCCGCGCGATCAGCCGAGTGACTCGATAAACTCGACCATCTTCCGGCGCATCGCCGCGCTTGGCAGCCGGGTGCGCCCGGCGTTGAGATTGTCGACCATGTATTCCGCTTTGTCCGTGCCGGGCAGGGCGCAGGTCACCGCCTCGCTGGCGAGAATGTACTTGAGGAAGAACTGGCCCCACGTCGGCGCATCGAATTCGGCGGCCCACTCGGGCACTTGCTTGCCGCGCACGGCTCTGAATAGCCTGCCGCGGGCAAATGGCAGGTTGACTAACACGGCGGTGCCGGTCTCAGCGGCGACCGCCAGCAACCGTTGCTCGACGCTGCGCTCGGCCATCGAGTAGTTGACCTGCATGAAGTCGAGCTTCTCGCTCCGCATCAACTCCATCAGCCGGTCGTTGGCCCGCTCCTGGTCCTGGGAGTGCGTCACGCCGATGTAGCGGAACACGCCGCGGTCCTTCCACTCGCGCAGCAGCGCCAGTTGCGCCGCTATTTCGTTGCGGTCCACGAAGCCGACGTTATGTATCTGCATCAGGTCGATTTTGTCGGTGCGCAGCCGGCGCTGTGATTGCTGCATCTCGGCGACGGCGCGGTCGCGGCTCGCCGCACGCACCTTGGTTGCGACAAACACCTTGTCGCGGACTTTCATATCGGCAAGGAGGTCGCCTACCACGCTCTCCGCCGTGCCGTAGGACGGCGCAGTGTCGATCACGCGCGCGCCGCCCTCGAGCAGCGTCTGGATGACCGAGCGGCGCTCGGCGCGCTTGGCGGCGTCGTCTCCGATGTCGAAAATGATTGCAGTGCCGAGGCCGACCACCGCGAGCCGTTCGCCCGTGCGCGGAATCGGGCGCATGAGAACCGGCGTTGCGGGCGGCGTGGCAGCCCGGGCGGCTGCGATGCCCAAAGCGGCGGCGCCGAGCCCGGCGCCCAGCGCCAGCACTTCGCGGCGAGAGACAAGACGAGGCTTGGCATTGAAGTCGTGGGTCATTTCAGGCTCCTCATGTGGAAGGGGGCGCAGCGGGAACGGCATGCGAGGCGGACTCCCGCGTGCGGCGCTCGTGCGCGCGCCCGAGCGCCAGTGCGAGAGCAAGCCAGGCGGCGGTCACGGGCACGGTTCCAAGCGAGATCGCGCCCAGCTCCATCCCTGCTCCGCGGAGCGCGGCGAAGAGCCAGCCGCTCGCCGCATCCATGCCGCGGAAGACGACGATGTCGATCACGTTCTTGGCCTTGTATTTCTCCTCGCGCGCGAGCACGGTGAACAAGACTTCGCGCGCCGGATTCGAGATCGCGAAATTGGCGGTGCGCTGGACCGCCTGAAAGGCCATCACGACCCATAGCGCCGGCGTCAGTGCGAGCGCGAGGAAGCCGAAGCAAAAAACGAAGGGGAGGAAGGCGGCCGCCGGGCCGGCGCCAAAGCGCGTGATCAGCCGTCCCGTCGCAATGCACTGTACGAGGATGGTGAGCATCCCGATCGCGAGGTCGATCGATGCGAAAATGCGCGTTCGTATCGCGGGGTCATCGGAAGCGGCGGCCACGATGTTCGCCTGCTGGAAATAGACAAAAGTGCCGGCAAGCGACAGCAGCGAGACCCACAACGCGATGCCGGCGAGATAGGGCGAGCGCAGCACCATCGCTATACCGGCGAGCCAGCCGCCGCCCAATCCCGCGGCGTCGGGCTGGCCGGCAGGCGCAGCAGTCGTCGAGGCATCGGTTCCTGCCTTGAGTTGCGGTGCCGCTGATTCCAGGCGTCGCGCGCACAAGACTGCGGCTTCCAGCAACAGCGCGGCGACAATCAGCAGGTTGACGGGGCCGAGCGGTACTACGAGCCCGACCGTCACCGCCGGTCCCAGCAGCGCGCCGGCGGATCCGCCGGCCGCAATGAAGCCGAACAATCGCTTGCCCTGTTCGGAGGCAAAGAGATCGGCCATGAATGACCAGAACACCGATACAGCGAACAGATTGAATACGCTGATCCACACGAAAAACACCTGCGCGACATGAACCTTGCCGATGTCGAGCGTCAACAGCAGCCAGAAGATCGCGATGTTGACGGCGAAGAAATGGTAGACGAGTGGAATAAAGTTTCGGCGCGGCAGCTTTGCGACGAGGGCGCCGAACACCGGCACCACGGCGAGCATGACGATGAAGGTCGCCGTAAACAGCCACGGCAGGTTGTGCACGCCGCCGGCAATCCCCATTTCATCTCGCAACGGCCGCAATACGTAGTAGCCGGCGAGCAGGCAGAAGAAATACGCGAACGACCACAGCAGCGCTCGTGCTTCGCCGGGGCGCACCGCGACGACCCTGGCCAGCCAGCGGTGAAGCACGGTCTCGTTCACGCCAGGAAAGGCAATTCAGCCACGGAAATCACGGAGAGATTCAGTATCGAAAACCCGAAGTTATTGAGCTTTACGTATCCGCGTGACGCTCAACCACACCACCCCGCCTCCTCCAGAGGCACCCCTCCTCGTGAGAGGAGGGGAATTACTTAAACACTCCCCTCCTTGGTCAAGGAGGGGTGGACGCGAAGCGGACGGGGTGGTTGCGTCGCAAGACCTGCTCTTGATGGTCACGCGGTTACGTATTACTCAACAGTGAATGTATCGTGGTGGGTTTGAAATTCTTGATGTTCTCTGTAAACTCTGTGTCCTCTGTGGCTATCTGCATTTTCGATCTTACGGTTTGAGGCCGAGCGCCTTGCGCAGTTCCGCGGCGGTCATCGGCCTGCCGAATACCGGCGTGCCGTAATCAAACTCCCGGGCACGCGCGAGGCCTCCGACGACCACCGGCTCGTGGCCGGCGTCCTGCACCAGACGGACCGCCGTCTTCAGCGCTTGCGCGTCGTCGCCGGCAAGCGGGATGCCGAGGCGTTCCCCGGCGCGATGCGCGTCGTCGCGCATGCGGGTGTAACCCACTTCGTTGTACGCGCGCACGATCCGCGCGCCGGGCAGAAACTGCGGCGAGGCGACCCCCGTGCCTTTGGCGAGCGCTTCCTTCGCCATGTCGCCATCGCGGCCGGGAACGGGGTTGCTGGCGTCGAGCGCGATCTTGCCCTTGATCTCGGCCGCGAGGTCGCGTCCCAGCCCGGGCAGGGCCGCGTAGGGCACCGCGAAGAACAGCACTTCACCAAAAGCCGCGGCTTCCTTCGGCGTGCCCGCGCGCGCGCCGGCACCGATGCTTGCGGCAAGTTTTCGGTCGCGCTCGATATCGAGGGACGAAAACATGACTTCGTGCCCCGCCTTGACCCACAGCGCGCCGACCGTGCCGCCGACGCGGCCCGATCCGATGACGCCGATCCTGAGGCCTTTTCTGGCGTCGGCTGCCCGCACTCGTAGCGGCAGCGTGCACAGCACAAGGCCCGCGCCAGCGGATTGCAGAAAGTGGCGGCGATTGGGTTGCATCGCGTCGCTTGTTTTCATCCAAGCTCTCCCGTTGAGAAGTCGGGTGTGAAATGCCGCAGCATACAATAAATGCCCTCCCGATGAGCGCCGCTCCGGCGCAGTCCGACCGGGGGACATGCCGGCGGTTGACCTCGCTTCCGCGGCACTGGATACTGGCATCTTTTCGGCGGCAAGGAGCATGTCATGGTACGATTCACGCGGCACACGTTGATTGCGTTCGCTGCAGCAATCTGCTGCATTCATGCGTCAGGCACGTTAGCGCAGACCTATCCCGCGAAGCCGATCCGCGTCGTCGTTCCGTTCGGCGCCGGCGGGCCGGCGGACATCTACGCCCGCTTCCTCGGCCAGCAGATGCAGGGGGTCCTGGGACAGCCGTGGGTCGTGGAGGACCGGCCGGGTGCCGGCTCGATCATCGGCACCGACCTGGTGGCGAAGTCGGCGCCGGACGGCTATACGCTGCTCGTCATGTCGAACACCCACACGGTCAACGAGTCGCTGATACCGAAAAAGCCGTTCGCGTTGATGAAGGATTTCGTG
>JBGQGU010000104.1:0-8546 GCA_041497655.1 Gammaproteobacteria bacterium | reverse complement strand
TTGCCTATGACTTCCGCGAGTTGCGACCAGATACCAACCGTCGTCGTGAATCAGTCGCAGCACCTCGCTGACTTTCATGTGGCGAGCATATCAGCATAAATAGATGCGGACAAAATGCGCCGATTTCGTTGCGGTATAACGATCTCGCGTTCAGCGGCGGCGCGCAAGCGCCGTCCGCTGCAACGCGCGGTTAGACCGCTCCCCGAACAAGCTCTAAGATACTCGTGGATCGAGTGAAATAGGACAGCCCCGTATGACGGAGAAGTTCTTCGTCGGGTTCGCGGTCCTGCAGATGGCCGCTCATGATACCGATGACCTGGGCGGGGATATGGCCGCCACCGCTGAGTGGCGCCGAAACGCGGATGCCCTTTTCGTGCAAGAAGACGGGACTGCCACTCGATCCCGAGAATGACAATCCGCTCACCAGGGTCACGTCAGTTGTTCGTATGGCGGCGTTCACAAACGGTCTACTGGGATCGGAAGCGAGGGATGCAAGTCTGGCTATTGGTAGATTGGCAGCCTCGTCCCACCACGCGCACGTTTGTCCGGGAAACCCGACAAATGAGACCAAGTCCATGATCCGGGCATTGTCCGAGAGACCTGCTGAATCCGCAATCATCGAAAGGGCGACTGGAGTCACTTTCCCGTAACCTGGCGGGATGACACCCCTGGTGTCAGTCAAGATCGCGCAGTCGGCCGAAGGATGCGACTTGAAGCAGTTGGGTAGGCCCTCCAAAGTAACGAAGACGGTGTCGTCGAGAAACTCGTCCTGCTCACCCCGCCGCCGCAACTCGATGCGGGCTTCCACCAGTTTCAAGTCGTGCGGATTCTCCTTCCAGACACTTGCGTCGACATTGTGTCGGTTGGTGACAAAGACAGGTTTCCCCCGGTCATGCTCGAGCCAGAAGCCTGTGCCGCTTATCTCTCGTACATGGCCAATTCCGTCACTCAGTTTGCAGTGCAGTCGCGCGACGGTGTAGATGACGTTCTTTGGAATGCCGCTCATGTCTCGACGCTTGTCGGTCTAACGTCCACGCCCACCGGTGCGCGCCTGCTGACTCTCGCACGGCACGGCGTTCGCGCGCGCGTCCGAGTGGGGCGTGTGGTTAGGAGCCCCAGCGGCCAAGATATTCGTTGAGTACATCGTTCTTTGAGATCACCACCGAGCCAAATACTATGAGGCTGCCGAGTATGACAGCGTAGAGCATGCGGGGGCCGCGGCTCATCCGGGCGACAAACTGATTGGTGAGAGCCAAATCACCAAGCCATTCGCCGATCAACACAAACGGCGGCCCAATAAGGAAAAGCACGACCCATCCAATGGTGCTATTAGGGCGAAACGGATAAATACCTATAAGAATAGCCATCGCGCAGAAAATGCTGAAGCCGGCGACTACGGCGATGAGGTACATGATCCTCCGCCCCTCTATTGAGGGCTCCTAACTTTGTAATGGTTCGACGAAATACTACCTAACACGGTAGGTCTTTCCCCACCTTGCGTCAACGCGCCTTCAAATCAAGACGTTAACTGGTTATGGGCTCGGATCGTGCCTGTGTTAGGTAGCAGAAAATGGGTCAACAATTTGAATCCAATAGTAGATTTCCGGCGCTACCGGCAAAGCCGCGCCTGCTCGATCGCGTCCGCGAAGCCATACGCCGCAAGCATTACAGCCGGCGCACGGAAGAGACTTACGTCCACTGGATCAAGCGCTACATCTACCATTCTGGCAAGCGTCATCCGGCGGAGATGGGGGCGCCGGAAGTGACGGCTTTTCTAAATCACCTGTCGTCCGAGCGGCATGTTGCTTCGGCAACGCAGAACCAGGCGCTTGCCGCCTTGCTGTTTCTATACAAGGAGGCGCTGGGGCAGACCCTGCCTTGGTTGGATGGGCTCGATCGCGCCAAGCGGCCGGTGAGGCTGCCGGTCGTGCTGTCGGAGGCCGAGGTGCGCGCGCTGCTTGCCCAGCTCGAAGGAACCAAGTGGCTCATGGCGAGCCTGCTCTACGGGGCAGGATTGCGATTGCGCGAGTGCCTGATGCTGCGCGTGAAAGACGTGGATTTTTCCTATCAACAGATTTTCGTGCGTGACGGCAGGGGCGGCAAGGATCGCGTGACCATGTTGCCGGAAGCGGTTGTTCAACCGTTGCAGGTGCACCTGGGCAAGGTGAATCTCCTTCACCGGCGCGATCTTGCCGAAGGCTACGGCGAGGTGTGGCTGCCCAACGCGCTGTCACGCAAGTATCCACGTGCCGGCTACGAGTGGGGGTGGCAGTTCATTTTTCCCTCAAAGAATCGTTCGGTCGATCCAGAGACCGGTGTCATTCGCAGGCATCACATCTATCCCGATACGCTGCATCGTACGGTCAAGCGGGCTGCCCATGAGGCCGGCATTTACAAGCCGGTTAGCAGCCATGCGCTTCGGCACTCTTTCGCAACCCACCTACTCCTGAGTGGCTACGACATCCGGACGGTGCAGGAGTTGCTGGGTCACAAGGACGTAAGCACGACGATGATATACACACACGTCATGAACAAGGGCGGGCGCGGGGTGAAGAGCCCGCTTGATTCCGGCGCGGCGGGTCAACCGCCGGTCGCGCGGGATGTCACAGCGACATATGGCGTGGCGGTCAGCCGGCTATCCTGACTCTGGACTACCGGCCCTTTTTGCCGTTTGATACTTGTCTTGCTTCTCTCGGCGCGCTCGGCGGTTCATAAGAACCGTGAACCGTGATTCGTGGGTCGTGATTCGACTCTATTTATTTCCTCTATGCTCTCCGTGTTCTCTGTGGCTGATCGCTCTTGATCTTATCGGCGTCCAGCCCTCACCCCCGCCCCTCTCCCGAGCGGAGAGGGGAGATTCGAGCTTCCCTTTGCGGGAAGAGATGACGATGGGCGTCCATCGACGGCTAAATTGGTTCTTCATCTTGTCCGCGTTTATCTGCGTGTATCTGCGGCTGATTGGTTTTCCTTCCGTGTGTTTCCGTGGCTGAATGGATTTATCGGCGGTTTCCTTCAGCTGCCCGGAATGATCCCGGGCTTGAGTGTGAGGCAATAGTCGGCGATGTCGCCCGGCTTGCACTTCCAGACGCGATCCATGAACTTGCTCGAAAAGCAGTGCTGGAGCGCCTTGCGCAGCGGACGCAGGCGGAACGGGTAACCGAACACGTAGGGGTGGATCGAGATATTGCACACGAGCGGGTGTTTCGCGCTTTGCTCGACCATCTCCTCGAACTGGTCCACCAGCATGTCGCAGAACTCGCGCCCCGAGTGCTGGCGGTGGATCACCTGCGGCGAATCGTTCAGTTCCGCCGGATACGGCACCGAGAGCAGCGGCCCCGCGCGCGTGCGCATCCAGATCGGCTGGTCGTCGTGCGGCCAGTCCATGAGGTAGGTGTAGCCCGCCTCCTTCAGGAGATCGGGGGTCCACGGATTTTCGTAGGTGCCAGCGCCCATCCAGCCCTTGGGCGCCTTGCCCTCGTGGCTCGCGAAAGTGTCGGTCACCTCCCCGATGACGCGCGCCTCGTCCGTCTCCCAGCGGAAATCGTGCAGGTTTTCCGAATTGGTGCGCCCATGCGCGACGATCTCGTCGCCGCGGGCGCGGATGCGGTCCATGACCTGCGGCGCGTGCTCGTAGAGCAGGCTGTTGGCGTTGTGCGCGAGCGGCATCTGCAATTCCGCGGCGAGGTCGAACAGCCGCCAGATGCCGACGCGGTTGCCGTAGTCGCGCCACGAGTAATTGCGCTGCGTCTGCGGCTCGCCGAGCTTGGCGTTATCGTGCCCCCTGCCCTTGCCGAAGGCGAAGACCTCGACGTTGGTGGTGATGCAGAACGCAAGCCGCCTGCCACCCGGCCAGCTGTAGTCCTTGCGCTCGATGATCGGCGAGTAATCGTAGCGGACGTGCCGCGGAACGAGGCTGGATGTCACTGCGGTCCTCCCAGCGTGTGCAATGCCCAGATATTGAGCGGAGATCAAAGTTACCATAAACTCGCAGCGCCGCATGTTTGCCGCCGCTTCCGTTCCCGAACTGGTCCTCTCCACCGCTGGCGATTCCGCCATCCGGAGGCGGCCGGCGCTGTGGACCCGGGATCGCGCCCTCGACTACGCCGGCCTTGCGGAAGGCATCGCGCGCGCTTCGGGATTGCTGCTGCAGCGAGGACTTCAACGGGGAGAGCGCGTCGGGCTGCTGGCCGGCAGGACGGCCGACGCAGTGACCGGCTTTTTCGGGATCCTCGCGGCAGGCGGCACCGCCTGCGTTCTCGATCCGCGGCTCTCGCCCGCGGACCTCGGCGTCCGCCTTCGGAGTGCGGAAATCGGCTGGCTGCTGGCGGACGCCGCGCACGACACTCTCGCGAGCGCCGCCGCGCCACGCAAACGGGTCTCGCTGGAGGATGCGGCACGCGCAGCTCCCGGCACGCTTGACGACATTGGCCGGAAAGACGACGCGCTGCTCGTGCTGACCTCGGGCAGCACCGGTGCGCCCAGAGCGGTGCTGCTCACCCACGAGAACCTGCTTTCCAACGCGTACGGGGTCGCTGAGCGCACCGGCGTCACGCCGGAAGACCGGCTTATCCACGTGCTGCCGCTTTATCACACCAACGGCACCAACAACCTGCTCATCGTGCCGTTCGCCTGCGGGGCCTCGGTGGTGATACTGGAGCGATTCCAGGCCGACACGTTCTTCGACGAGATTGCCGCGCACCGGCCGACCTACGTCACCGGCGCTCCCACGCATTACTCGCGCCTGCTCGCCCAAGCGCCACAGCCCGGCGTGCTGGCATGCCTGCGCTTCGCGCGCTGCGGGTCGGCGCCGCTCACGGAAGAGCTTCACCGCAGGACCGAGGCGCACCTTGGCCTGCCGCTGGTCGTGTCCTACGGATTGTCCGAGGACACCTGCACCGCCGTCATGAACCCGCCCGCCGCGCGCAAAATCGGCACGGTGGGGCCGGCGCTCGCCGGGCAGCGCGTCGTCGTGTTTGCACCGGGAACGGAACGCCCGTTGCCGGCGGGAGCCGAGGGGGAGATCTGCATCGCCGGGCCGTCCGTCATGAAAGGTTATGCGCCGCCCCGCGAGTACGCCGACGGACCGTGCCTGCGTGATGGCTGGCTGCGCACGGGCGACCTCGGCCGGCTCGACGGCGATGGTTACCTCAGCGTGACCGGGAGGCTCAAGGATCTCATCATCCGCGGCGGCGAGAATCTCTCGCCCGGGCGCATCGAGGAAGCGATCATGCGCCACTCGGCCCTGCGCGCGTGTTGCGTCGTCGGCGCGCCGCATCCCGATCTCGGCGAGGTGCCCGTGGCGTTCGTGGTAGCGCGCGACGGACTGGCCGTCCCGGAAACAGCGATTCAGGACCACGTCGCGGCGGAACTTCCACGCACTTACGTGCCCGCGCGCGTCATCGTGCTCGACGCGCTGCCGGAAAACGCAATTGGCAAGATTGACCGGCAGGCGCTGAAGCGAATGGCTTCGAAGGCGTGAATCGTGATTCACGAATCACGCTTCAGTCTGCTTTGAGGCCAGCCTCCTTCACCACCTTCGCCCATTTGGCGAGCTCGACGCGCAGAAACTTGCCGAATTCCTCGGGCGTGCTGGCAATTATTTCGGCACCGACCCAGGCGAAACGCTCCGCCATTTCAGGAGCGCGCAAGGCGTTCCTGAAATGCCCGTTCAACGCGACGACCTTTTCGTGGGCCGTCGCCCGCGGCACCAGCACGCCGTACCAGCTCGTGAATTCATAGCCCGGCAAGCCGCTCTCCATGATGGTCGGGACCCCCGCCAGGGCGGGCGACCGTTTGACTCCGGTCACGCCCAGCACACGTATCCTGCCGGCGTTCGCGTACGATGCCGCCGCCAGCACTTCGATGAAGCTGATATGAGTTTCGCCGCCGAGCAGGGCCGCCATCGCGGGGCCGCCCCCCTTGTAGGGCACGTGCACAATGTCGAGCCTGGCCAGGTTCTTGAACAGCTCCGCGGCGATATGAAGATTGGTGCCGCTGCCCGCCGACGCGTAGTTGAGCTCTCCCGGTCTCACGCGAGCGTAGGCGATGAACTCCTTGACGGACGACGCCGGTAGCGAGGGGTGGACCACCAGCACGAATGGCGCCACCGCAATGAGCGAGACCGGCGCGAAGTCCCGCAGCACGTCATGGTTCAGGTGGGTAAACAAGCTGGGGTTAACCACCAGCGGCAGGGTCGTCGCCAGCAAGGTGTGGCCGTCCGCGGCGGCGCGCGCAGCGAGGTCGGTGCCGATATTGCCGGACGCGCCGGGACGGTTGTCCAGGATGACATTCTGCCCCGTCAATTGCGCCAGCCGGTTGCTCAGAATACGCATCACATCATCTGCGCTGCCGCCGGGCGGGAACGGCACGATGACGCGCAGCGGGCGGCTCGGGAAGGACTGCAATTGTGCCGGCGATGGAGCGCTCGTGGCGGCGCAGGCCACCATCGCGCAAAGCGCCAGGAACTTCCGTGCGGCCATGCTCTCCTCTGGTGCGGCGGAGCGCACCGATTTCATTTTTTTGCGTGTTAGTATTAGATCACAAACGCAGGCGGCTCATGGTCGCGCGCCTAGGAGTTTGTCGGACTTAGCTCCGACAAACTCCTTATGCAAAACCGCCTGCACGAAGATCGAGGCAAAAAAGAATGAAAACTTCATTTCGAGCCTACTCGTCCGCCCTTTGGAGGCCCATAAGGGTCGCGATCCCAGGTTTCATTCGAAATCTGCAGGCGGTTTTGCTGTTAGCAGCCTGTCCGACACCCAAGTCCGACAGGCTGCTGGGAATTGCATGATGGATCATCCTTCCGCTTACTCGCCTCAATGAATCCCAACCTGCCCAGGCAAATGAAGGCCGTCGAGATGGCACGGCCCGGCGGGCCCGAAGTGCTGAAACCCGTCGAGAGGCCGCTTCCCGTGCTCCAGCCCGGGGAAGTACTGATCAGGGTCGCGGCTGCCGGTGTCAACGGCCCGGACCTGATGCAGCGCAAGGGCCTCTACCCCCCGCCGGCCGGCGCCTCGGACCTGCTTGGTCTCGAGGTGTCCGGCGAAATCGCGGCCATGTCCGGACCGGCCGGGCGCTGGTCGATCGGCGACCAGGTGACCGCGCTCACCAACGGCGGCGGTTATGCCGAGTATTGCGCCGTCGACGCGCAGCACTGCTTGCCGCTCCCGAAGGGAGTTGCGTTGCTCGATGCCGGCGGCCTGCCGGAAACGTTTTTCACCGTGTGGAGCAACGTGTTCATGGGCGCAGGCCTTTCTGCCGGGGAAACATTCTTGATCCATGGCGGCGCGGGCGGGATCGGCACCACTGCGATCCAGCTCGGCAAGGCCTTTGGCGCGAAGGTCATCGCCACCGACAGCCCGCAGGAGCGGTGCCGGATCTGCAGCGACCTCGGCGCCGACCGGGTGATCGACTACCGGCAGGAGGACTTCGTGGAGATCGTGCGCGATGCCGGCGGCGCGAACGTCATCCTGGACATCGTTGGAGGGGGAAACATCGAGAAGAACTTCAAGGCCGCCAGCCACGACTGCCGCATCATCCAGCTGGCGTTTGCGCTGGGCTCCAAGGTCGAGCTCAACCTGATGCCGGTGATGCTGAAACGCTTGACCTATACCGGCTCTACCCTGCGCACCCGGTCACCCGCCTTCAAGGCTCGGATCGCGCGGGAGCTCGAAACCAGAGTCTGGCCGCTCATCGAAAGCGGCCGTATCCGCGTGGTAACACGCCAGACCTTCCCGCTCGCGGAAGCGGCACGGGCGCACGCACTGATGGAATCAGCGCAGCACACCGGGAAGATCCTGCTGACGGTCAGCTGACGCTGACGTGCTGAGTGCTGAGTGCTGAGTGCTGAGTGCTGAGTGATGAGTTGGTGCAGTGTTGGCTTTTAACTCAACACTCAAAACTCAACACTCAACACTGCTCTAAATCAAGAGCTGCTGCGGCTGGTCGGACTCTTCGTCGCCCTCTTTGGTCCTGGGAGGACGCCGGCGCAGCAAGGAGATGTCCCCTTCGACGGCGATCGAGCGGGCGTAATTGATGTTCTTCTCCAGCTCGTCGAAGTAGAGGTTCTGGCCCCCGAAGTGCCCTTCGACATAGTTGTAGCACCCGTCCAGGTCCTGACTGAGGCGCTTGGTTGCGCCCTGGTAGAAGCGCGGCGTCTTGAAAATCAGGTCGGCGGCCGAGGCGAATACGACCTCTTCGCTGCCGTCCTTGTGGCGCTTGCGGGCGATGCCGCCGCGCACGAACTCCGGGTAGAGCCGGTCGTAGCATTTCTCCAGATAGCAGCGGTCCGCCATCTGCGCCAGGATGTCGGCGCTCCCCAGCAGATTGCCGAGCAGGCGGAACTCGGGGGCCGCTACCTTGATCTTGTCCACCGGGATCTCGTAGCCGGTGAAGTGCACGGTGCCCGCGGCGGCCTCGGTCAGATCGGCCATGCCGATATTCGGCAGGTATTCCTTGAGGAAGCGCCCGCCGCGCGATACGTGCACGGTGGTGTACTCGGCGCCGTTCGCGTGCTTCGTGTCCTTGCGGTGGCGGATGTAGCCGCA
>JBGQGU010000103.1:0-8586 GCA_041497655.1 Gammaproteobacteria bacterium | reverse complement strand
GGAGCATGGCATCCATATCGACCACAAGGGCTACGTGTGGGTCGGCGGCAACAACTGTCCCGCGCGCAACCTGCCCGGGCTCAAGGCGATCGGGGACGACCAACTCCTGAAGTTCACTCAGGACGGCAAGTTCGTCATGCAGATCGGCCGCAGCAGCCGGAGCACCGGCAATGCCGATACGCTCAACCTGCGCCAGCCTGCGGATGTGTGGGTCCATGCGAAGACCAACGAGTTATTCGTCGCCGATGGCTACGGCAACCACCGCGTGGCCGTGTTCGATGCGGATACCGGGAAATTCAAGAGAATGTGGGGCGCATTCGGCAACAAGCCGATGGACAACTACGCATGCCCGCCGCCCAGCCTCACGGCCGTCCCGGACGGTCCGGGTCCCGATCAGTTCAGCATCGTGCACGCTATCCGCGTGGCGAACGACGGAACGGTGTATGTGGCCGATCGGGAAAACCGGCGAGTCCAGATGTTCACGAGCGACGGCAAGTTCGTGAAGCAGCGGGTCAGGTACAACGCGCCGTTCGCGCGGAATCTCGCCTTGTCCCCGGACCCGGAGCAGCAGTTCCTGTATGTCGGCGGGGGCGTGGATATCGTGGTGCTCGATCGCAAGACGCTCGAGATCGTCGAGTTGATCGGAGGCACGGGCTTCCTCGGAGGCGGCCACCAGATCGCGACCGACTCAAAAGGCAACATCTACGTCGCTGCCACCGCCCGCGGGCTGCAGAAGCTGGTGTTCAAAGGGATGAAACCGGCGACGAATTAAAAAAGGGGACGCACACAGTTTTAATAGAAAAGGTGTGCGTCCCTGTTTTCCCCGACCGCAGGTTATTGCATGATGGGGGCCAACGCCTCGCCGATGCGCTTCCCATGCGCCGGCGTGATCATCCCGCCGAGTATCTCGTTGAAGCGCGGATCCTGCACGCCTGAGACGATGTACTGCCAGCGGTAGGCCTTCAGTACACCGGCACGCAGGCGTTCCACCTCTGCCGGCGTGAATGACCGGGCGCAAGCCGCAATAAAATAGTCGACGTCGGCCAGCGCCTGCGCCTGGAGAATGCCGTCCACCCCAGCGACGAGCTCGATCAGGTCGCCCACTGCCTTATCGCGCTCCGCGGCGCTGAGCTTGCCATTCTCGCGCTGCCATTCCAGTTCGTCGAGGATGGCGTGCTGGGATTCCTCCTTCCAGTGGAAGAAGAATACGTCCTTGTACAGCTCGGACAGGTTCTCATCCGCCTCGATGCTCTGGCGGTAGTGCACCTGGGTGAAGAGCTCGATATGGCAGGTCAGCGCCAGCACCGCCCAAGTGGACTTTCCGAGCACGAACGAGGCGACGTCGTTGGGCTGCGGCAAGAACTTGTAGCCCTGCGGCATGCCCTCGGCGACCAGGCGCTCGATTCTCCGGAACAGCTCCTGATGCTTGAGCTCTTCGTCGGTGAAGCGCACCAGCGCCTCGAGCGCGGTCTGATCGCCCAGCCAATGCTCGCGGCTGATTTCCAGGATCTTGGCGCCGATGAAGCGCTCCACCAGGCCGAAGATGTTGGCGTAGGTTCGCCCCTGTACCTGGCTGAGCAGCCGGCGCTCATCTGCATTGAGGAAGTCCAGTCGATCCACCTGGGAAATCCCGTCGGGCAGGAACTTCTTCGAAAAGTCGAACTTGCGGCCGCGGATCACGTCGCGGTCGATGTCCCAGCGAATGCGCTTGGAAACTTCGATGCACTTGGCGTAGCGCTTGGTGTCGATCTGCTGTTGCATGGTGTTCATGGTTCATCTCCTGTCGGTAAAGTTGAATTGGATAAGACATGGTTGGCGGATGCCAGTCAGCCGCGGTGGTTTTGCCGGAATGCGCGCTGTCGGGCACTTCGCCTACCGTGAGCGGCATTGTGGGCAACTACACGCAGCGCGTAATGAGACCGGTGCCCCATGCGGCGATAAGATTGCGGCCGCCGGGCCGGAATGTCTGGGACTGACGTCCCAGGGGAGCGCTGGCGGGGGTGTTACGAGGCCTTCTTGCCGAAGCCGGCGTCGCGGGCGAGGACGATCGCCTGGGAGCGATTCTCGACTTCGAGCTTGGCAAAAATGCTGGTGATGTGATTGCGCACGGTCTTGTCGCTCAATTCAAGCCGCGCCGCGATCTGGGCATTGTCCCGCCCCTGCGCGATGAGCTCGACCAACTCCCGCTCGCGCGCGGTCAGCGCGGCGAAGGCCGAATCGCCCGCGGAACCCGCCGGCAGAAAAGCGCGCACCTCCTCGAGCCAGAGCCGCCATCCCGGCTCGTCTTCGAGCAGGAGGTGGTTTCGGCTCTCGATCGGCACGAAGCGTGCTCCGGGAATGAGACTCGCGAGCAGCCGGCCCTCTTCGAAGGGCACGCGCGCATCGTGAGTGGGGTGCAATACCAGCGTCGGGCAGGAAACCTTCGGCGCCAGCGCGGTGACATCAATCTCGCGGAACGCCCGTAAAAACCGCACTGCGTTCTGCGGTGAAGTCGAAATGCGCTGAAGTTCGTTGAACCAGCGATACTGCTCGGACGTGCCCTCGGGAATGAACTGGGTCGTGAAGAATTGCCGGAACGCGGGGTTTTCGTTCCCCCAACCCAACTCGGCGAGCTCGACCATCAGTTCGGCTTCCTTGCGCTGCTGCGGCGTGACGTTGCGCTGCAGGCGACCGCGCGCATACCCCCCGTGCAGAATCAGGTGGCTGACTCTTTCGGGATGGCGCACCGCGTACGCGATCGCGATGGGCGCGCCTTGCGAGATGCCGAGCAGCGGGAAGCGCTCCGGGGCGACGGCGTCGACTACTGTCTCCAGGTCGCGCACCCAGGACTCGAACGACAGTTCCGGAACGTCCCAGTCCGAAAGCCCGCACCCGCGCTCGTCGTAGCGAACGAAGTTGTTGTCGCGCGAGAGTTCCGTGAGCCAGTGGCGCCACACCGGGCTGTTCCAGTCGAACTCGAGATGGCTGAGCCAATTGGCTGCTTTGACAAGCGGCGGCCCCGTGCCCGTCGTGGCATAGGCGATGCGCACACCATCGGAGCTGGTGCAGAAGCGAATCTGCTGCTTTGCGCTGGGCATAGGCGTGGGCTGGTGCCACTCGAGGCAAATTGTATCCTCATCCCGCTCGGGCCAGCAGGGTCGAGGTGGGTACGGACTGCTGTGCGCAGGTTAAAGGGGCCAGGCTCAACTTATTGCAAGGAAACGAGCTTGGCCTCTTTCTGTTCCATGGGCGACGGGGCGTATAGAATTGGCGCTCGCATCGAGGGCCAACAAGGGGGACTCATGGGAACGACGACAAGATGGGCCGGCCTGCTGGCCTGCGGGCTCGCGTTGCTGGCGGGTAGCGCGGCAGCGCAAACGATCAAGGTCGGCCTGCTCAATTCGACGTCGGGCCCGTTCGCCTCGCTCGGCGACCAGATCGACAAGAGCATCAAGCTCTACATGAAGGAGAACGCCGGCAAGCTCCCGCCGGGCGTGAAGGTCGAGCTGATCGTGCGCGATGACGGCGGCCCCAACCCGGACAAGGCGAAGCAGCTCACGCAGGAGCTGATCGTACGCGACAAGCCGGACTTCCTGACCGGCTTCATCTGGTCGCCGAACGCGATGGCAGTCGCGACGCTCCTGACCGAATCGAAGACGCCGCTGGTCATCATGAACGCCGCGGCCTCGGTGATCACGGAGCGCTCGCCCTACATCGTGCGCGCTTCGTTCACTCTGTGGGGCAGCGGCTTCTACATCGGAACGTGGGCGGCGAAGAAGTACAAGCGCGCCTACACGATGGTCACCGATTTCACGCCGGGACACGATTCCGAAGCGGCGTTCATCAAGGGTTTCACGGACGGCGGCGGCCAGATCATCGGCAGCGTCCGGATGCCGCTGAGAAACCCCGATTACGTCTCCTTCATGCAGCGGGCGAAGGACATCAAGCCCGACGTGATCTTCAACTTCGTCACGGCGGGCGCCACCTCTACCGCGATCATGAAGGCGTACGGCGATCTCGGCCTGCGCGAGGCCGGCATTCCTTTCATCGGCACCGGCGACGCGGTGACCGAGGAGGAGCTGATCAACATGGGTGATGCCCCGCTCGGCTATATCTCGGCCTGGCACTATTCGAATGCGGGCAACCGTCCGGCGAACAAGGCGTTCCTGTCCGCCTGGGAACGCGATTACGGCGGGGCCGTCCCGCCCGGGTTCATCGCGATGGCCGCCTACGACGCGATGGACATGATCTACACGGCGATCCGCGAGCAGAAGGGCAGGCTCGATCCCGATGAGACCATGAAGATTCTCGCGAACTACCGGAATCCGAACAGCCCGCGCGGCCCGTTCGCGATCGACCCGGCGACGCGCGACATCGTGCACAACATGTACATCCGCGAGACGCGCAGGATCGGGGACCGGCTCTTTAACGTCGAGATCGAGACGATCCCGAACGTCAAGGACCCGTGGAAGGAATTCATCAAGAAATAATCCTTAGGGGACAGACCACTAAGAAAGTTAGTAGACGCTCTTAGTGGTCTGTCCCCTAAGATGGGGAAAACGGGGAGGGGGTGGGCGTGAGACCAATCATCGCAACGTGTTTTGCCCTGTTGCTTGCGGCAACGGGTAGCGTTCATGCGCAAGGGGTTGCGGCGAGCGATCCTGCTCCGGGCTATCCCGCGCGGCCGGTCCGGCTGCTCGTGCCGTTCCCGCCCGGCGGCAGCAACGACATCATGGCCCGCTACTTTGCCCAGTATCTCACCGAGCGCCTTGGCCAGCAGTTCATCGTGGACAATCGCGGGGGCGCGGAAGGCATCATCGCCACCGAAATCGTTGCGCACGCGCGGCCCGATGGACACACGTTGCTGTTCATATCGGCCGCGCACTCGGTGCACGGGGGGACGCGGACCAAACTGCCTTACGACCCGGTCAATTCATTCACCTGGGTCGGCAAGCTCGGTTACGGTCCCAGCGCGCTGTCGGTCCACCCGGGCGTCAAGGTCAGCAGCGCGAAGGAGTTGATTGCGTACGGCCGGGCCAACCCCGGCAAGCTGACGATGACCAGCTCGGGCGGTTTCGCGTACTTCGCCGCCGAGTCGTTCAACTATATGTCGGGCATGAAGATGCTGGTCGTGGTCTACAAGGGCGGGTTCCCCGCGCTGGTGGACGTGATGGGCGGGCAGGCGCAGGTCAACCTCGGATCGCTGATCCAGACCTTGCCGTTCATGGCGTCGGGCAGGGTGAGAGCGCTTGCGACAAGCGGAGCCAGGCGCGCCGCCGCGGCGCCCGACCTCCCGACCATCGCCGAATCGGGCGTGACCGGTTACGAGGCCAACAACTGGTGGGCCGTCGGCGCGCCCGCCGGCACGCCGACGGCGATCGTCAACAAGCTCACGACGGAGATGGCCCGCTACCTCAAGCTGCCCGAAACCCTGAAGCGCTTCGAGGCCGAAGGCGTCGAGGCGGACTATCTCACGCCTGCCGAACTCCGCAAGTCGCTCCCGGTCGAGATGGCCAGGTGGAAGAACGTCGCGAAGGTGGCCAACATTCGCGAGCGGTAATGGAGACACGTTCTTGCGTGGCCCCGTAACCAGGTCGCCGCGCAGCGTGTTGCATCAGCCTTCGCGTTTGATCCTTGCGTCTTTGACGATCTTCCGCCATTTTTGAACGTCGCGCCGGATGATTTCCCCGAACTCCTCCGGGGGGCCGCCGGCGGTTTCCAGTCCTTCCGCCGTGGACCGGCTCTTCATCTCGTCAGTACGGAAAACTTTCGCGCATGCTCGCCATTGACAATGTCGAACTTGATGCCATTCGGGTCGACATATTAGACGCCTATAATGGGAAAATGAGAATCAACATGAGGGCTCTCTTGGTCGTGGCATTGCTGGCGCCGGCGCTGAGCCAGGCCGCGACGGTCTACCGGTCAGTCGGCCCGGATGGCCAGATCATCTACAGCGACAAGCCGCCCGCGGATGGAAAGATCGAAAAGACGCTCAGCATCGCCGACTTGCCGTCGACACCGATGCCGGAGTCGGTGCTCAAATACCGGGACGAGCTGCAGAAGAGCATGAAAAAAAGACTGTCGGAAGGCGGAACGCGCTTCGACACGAGCCGGCCGGTGATTTTCACCGCCGTATGGTGCGGCTACTGCACGCGGGCCAAGAGCTATCTCGCCGAGAAAAAGATAGCGTATCAGGAATACGATGTAGACACGCCCAACGGAATGCGGGCATACGTGGAGGCGGGCGGCGGGCGAGGGGTACCCGTCATGCTCTGGAACAACCAGAAGGTGCAGGGATTTTCCCGGCCGGCCTACGACGCTCTGTTCAAGAACCTGCCATAGACTGCAATCAACAGATGGGGTCAGAGTGGGCTGAAAAATTCAACCTGACTTCAAATCAAGAGGAGACTATCCATGCTCTGGGCCATCTCGCGCGTAGCCGCGCCAAACTTCGCCGCAAATCGTGAGAAGGGCTTGCAGCCTCACCTCGACTATCTGCTTAGCCAGAAAAAGATATTGGTCCTGTCGGGCGCGACGACGACCGACGATGGCAAGGAGTTCATTGGCAGCCTGTTGATCGTCAACGTGGGGAGCCGTGCCGAAGCCAAGGCCTTTGTGGACGGCGACCCGTTTGCGAAGGCAGGCATGTTCAAGAACGTGACGATCACGCGCATGCGCAAGGGGCAGTGGAATCCCCAGGCGGCAGAGGGCGCCTAACTGCAGTGCTGAGTGCTGAGAGCTGAGTGCTGAGTGCTGAGTGCTGAGGGACAACAGTTTGCAGTTTGCAGCAGGAAGTTTGGAATTGCTGCCGACTGCTTACTGACGGCTGCCAACCGCCAACTGAAATATGGCTTCGATGCGCGCTACAAGGGTTTACCCTCTCGTCCTGAGCCTCGCGGCGATTTTCTTCCTCCCCGGTTGCAGCAGCGACTCGGCGCAAAGGACCGCGTATGAGACGCTTCAAAATGTCGGCCAGCAGGACTGCCGGAAAAGTCCGTCCGCCGACGCCGAGTGCCCGAAGCGAGAAAGCTTCGATGACTTCCAGCGGAAGCGAAAAGAGCTGGAGTCGAAGTAGAAATGGTCTCCAACCCCTTCGCCCGCGTCACCACCCTCGCGTTTGATATTTTTGGCACGGTGCTGGATTGGACCGGCAGCATCACGCCGCCGACGCAGCAGTTCCTGCAGAAGAAGGGCGCCGCCGTGAGCGCGGAGCTGTTAGGCTGGAGGGTTAACGGGGGCTCACCCGTCCCGGGAGAACCTATGGGGGACAGTCCACTGACGAGCTAAACTGTCCTTGAACAAAGGAGATGCCATAGTGCTGGTGCTGAGCAACGATGAAATCGCCCGCCTGCTGACGATGCAGGACTGCATGGCGGCGCTCGAGCCGATGTATCGCGATTACGCCGACTCGCGCGCGCTGCTCTCGCCGCGCTTCGACAACATCATGCCGAACTCGCATGAGGGCGGCTACTACGCCTTCAAGCACATGGGTGGCGGCTGGCCGGCGCAGGGCGTGCAGGCGCTGCGCATCAACTCGGACATCATCACGCATCCCACGGTGGGCGGCTTGCCGCGCCGCGTCAAGCAGCCGCTGGCGAATGGACGTTGGGTCGGGCTGGTCCTGCTTTTCAGCACCGAAACCGGCGCGCTCCTCGCGATGTTCCCGGACGGCGTCATGCAGCGCCTGCGCGTCGGCGCGGCCAGCGGCCTCGCCCTCAAGCACCTCGCGCGCGAGGACGTCTCGACGCTGGCGCTCATCGGCACGGGCTGGCAGGCGGGCGCGCAACTCATGGCCGCGCGCGCGGTGCGGAATTTCAGGGATGTGCGCGTCTACAGCCCGCGGCGGGAGAGCCGCGAGGCGTTTGTCGCTGAAAACAAAAACGTTCGGGCCGTCGCTTCGGTGGAAGCGTGCGTCGATGGCGCCGACGTGATACTCGCGGCCACTTCGTCGATGGTGCGGGTCATCGAGCCGAAGTGGCTCAAGCCCGGCGTGCACATCGGCTGCATCAAGGCGCAGGAGATCGACGGCGAGGTGCTCGACCGCTGCGACCGCGTGTTCGTCCACAACCGGAAGCAGGCGAAGCAGTACAACAACGTGATGCCGGGCACGCCCAACGTGGACGAGGGGCGCGAGCAGGGGTGGTGGAAGGATCCCGCGCGGAGCGGCCGCTATCCGGACCTCGGCGAGCTGCTCTCCGAACGCGCTCCGGGACGGGAACGACCGGATGAAATCACCTGCTTCGCGAATAACGTGGGCACGGGCCTGCAGTTCGCCGCGGTAGGAGCCCTGGCGCTGCGTAAAGCCCGGGAACGAGGCGTCGGGAAGGAACTTCCAGACGACTGGTTTACCGAAGACGTTCACCCCTGACCGGTTCCCGCATCGAAGAGACGCGCGAGAATGGCAATACGCCACGGCGAACGACACCGCACGGACCGCATCGGCTGGATACGCGCGGCGGTATTGGGTGCCAATGACGGCATCGTTTCGACAGCGAGCCTGGTGCTCGGTGTCGCAGCCGCGCATGCGACTCATGGCAACGTGATGATCGCGGGGATCGCCGGCCTGGTCGCGGGAGCCATGTCGATGGCTGCCGGTGAGTACGTGTC
>JBGQGU010000102.1:0-8597 GCA_041497655.1 Gammaproteobacteria bacterium | reverse complement strand
TTGCCGAGCCGCCGGCGGTTGTGGCCGATCAGCGCGTTGGCGGCGTCGAGTATGTGGCCATGCGAGCGGTAATTCTGCTCGAGCTTGATCACGCGCTCGATCGCGAAGTCCTTCTGCAGGTCCTGCATGTTCGCCGCCGACGCGCCGCGAAAGGCATAGATCGAATTGTGCGTGACGAGCCCGTTCGCGATGAAATTGTGGGCGGGCGATACGTTGAGGTCGAAGACGGTGACTTTCCGGCTCGTGCGCCGAACGACCTCCTTGACGACGTCGAGCCTGCCGTCCTTGCCGACCATTACCATCCCCGCCCGCACGTCGCGCGCGCTCAGGAACGGAAGCGGCGTGGAATGGAATCCGGCCCTCAGGAGTATACTTCCCCCCAGTCTGGCCCGAATCTTCCGCGCGAGCCGGAGCAGCCGGCCGAAGTCCTTCCCCGAAGTTTCGAAGCGCCAGCTTTGCGACCGCTTCTTCGCCGGCCTGACGCTCAGACCCATCCTCAGCAGGAGGTCCCGCCCGCCCGCATCGTTTCCCATGATGCAGATGCGATGCAGAACGGTGCGTCCGCGATTGTCGCCGCAGAGCGTGAGCGTGATGTTCCTGCGATTCGAGTTCCGGGAGCGGGGAACATGGTGCGGCTGATCCTGCCGGAGGTCGAAATCCGCCATCAGCCGCATGGCTGCGGCAGGCGTATTCAGCGCGCCGTACAGCCGCGAGATGTACTTCCCGTCATGCACCAATCCCCTGGTGCTCCCGCCCTTGCGCGGCACGAATGGCAGTGTCGGCAAGCCGTACCGCAAAGACAGCAGTACCTCCTGCAATCTCGCTTCGTTTTCCGATGCGTGCGCGCCGACGATCCACAGCGCATCGGCATGCTCCTGCATCGCACGCTGCCTGTACCCCACCATCGGCTTACGCTGCCCGCGGGTGTATACCTGCGAGGTGCCCAGGCGGAAACCTGCGCCGCGCTTGTGCATGAGATAGGTGAAGCAGGTCTGAGGCGTCTCTCCGAGCAGGTAACCGGCGAAATGAGTGTGTTCGGGGGTGCTCGTGATTCTGCGTCCGCGCCGGGTGACAACCGTAACGAGAGATTCCTCACGCCGTCTCTTGAACACGGCGGTAACCTCGGCAGGCCGGAAATCCTTCTTGCCGAACGCCGATAGCACAAGGTCGCCTCTGCGAACAGCTTCGATGGGCTTCTCGGAGCCGTTGGCCAGGAGTATCCGTGTTCCGGCGACGAGGCATTGATCGTCGTCGCCGACCGCGAAGATCGCGTTGCCGCCACCGCTCGCAAGAAGCTTGAGCCAGCGGTACTGCAGCCGGTTGGTATCCTGGAACTCGTCCACCAGGACGTGGCGGAAGCGCGCCCGATAATGGTCGCGCAGCGTGGAGTGGCCCGCCAGCAATTCGTAGCAGCGCAGCAGCAGCTCGGCGAAATCCACGACCCCCTCGCGCTGGCACTGCTCGTCGTAGGAGGCATAGAGGTCCTTCATGCGCCGCGTGAACTCGTCGTGCGCCTCGACCTCCGGCGCGCGTAGCCCCTCCTCCTTGGCTCCCGCCACGAACCACTGGACCTGCCGGGGCGGGAAGCGTTCCTGGTCCACGTTGAGGCTCTTCAGCAGCCGCTTGATGAGCGAGAGCTGGTCCTGTGTGTCGAGGATCTGAAACAACTGCGGCAGCCCCGCCTCGCGGTGGTGCGCGCGCAGCAGGCGGTTGCACAGGCCGTGGAAGGTGCCGACCCACATGCCGCGGGTATTGATCGGCAGCATCGCCGAGATGCGCGTCAGCATTTCCTTCGCCGCCTTGTTGGTGAAGGTGACCGCGATGAGACCGGTCGGGCTCACCTGCCCGGTCTGGATCAGCCACGCCACGCGCGTGGTGAGCACGCGCGTCTTGCCGCTGCCGGCACCGGCGAGGATCAGCGCCGACTGATGCGGCAGCGTGACCGCTTCGAGCTGCCGTTCGTTGAGGCTGGAGAGAAAATCAGGAGACATAATCGGCGCAATCGATCGCGCCGATTATAAAGTACGAATACGCTACTTACCGACGGGAGCCGTACGGATAAAGCAGCCGTGAATATCTGGCGCGTCCGGATCCATGCGTAGGCACCGGCGATCCTGATGCCGGTTCCGCGCTATTTGGCCACGGCCGCTTCCGCCATGCCGAGCGCCTTCAGCTTCCCGACGGCCATCGCTGCGTCCTGTTGTGTCGCGAGATTCAGGACTCCCACGCGGTACTCCACACTGCCATCGTCCTTTTTCAATGGCCGCACCGCCGCGGGATAGCCCACCGCCCGCAGCGCGTGGAAGGCGGCAAGCGCCGTCTTCTGATCGGCGGACACGCTGACAGTCACAGAGTGGCGGCTGCCGCGGCGCGCGCCACCGCTGCCGGCCTGAATCTCGGTCTCCGTGGACCATTCCTTGATCTGCTTGGGGTCCACCCCTGCGACCGGCAGCGGTTTCTCCCGGCGCGGCGCGACGAAGAAGGAGAGCGGTTCCGCCATCGTGAACTCGCCCGTCTGCGCGTGGCTGACGGAGATGCTGCCCTCGATCAGGCATACCAGGTCGCGCCGGTCGTCCGACTTGCCCCACAGGTCCGTGCCGCGGATGCCGGCGGTGACGGTGCTGATCCGGACCTTCACGTCGCGCCCCGCCGCATGCCTGCTGAAGATGCCGGTGGTGAAGCGGAACGCGCCGCGCACGACGTCGAGCGATGCGGTGACGAGTCGTGCCGCATCCGCGCTCATCTTGTCAGCGAGGTTGTCCACCACGAGCGCAGCGTTTTCCCCGAGCTTCACCGCGCTACCTTCGGCCATGCGCAGCAGTGCCCGAGAGCCGGGACCGGTGACGATCCGGTCTCTGTCGTTCAATTGCATGCCGACTGCAAGCGGCATGCGCGCGCCGCCGCGCTCCACCCACGCCGGGCTTACCACTCCTTCCACCGTGAGCGTCGAGGCGGCAGCCGCCGCCGAAGCGAGGCCGAGCAACATCATCAAGCCGATTCCGAATCGCATGATCATCTCCGGTGAATCCGTTGCTGCCGCCTCATCCGGTCAGATCGCGCTGCCGGATGCGGCTATAATCGTGCATTTAATCACGTCCATGCAGCAGAAATACAATCCCCACGTCATCGAGCGCGAGGCGCAGCAGTACTGGGATGCGAGCGGCGCGTTCCGCGCGCGCGAAGCGCCCGGCAAACGCAAGTACTACTGCCTCTCGATGTTCCCCTACCCGTCCGGGAAGCTCCACATGGGGCACGTGCGCAATTACACCATCGGCGACGTCCTCACCCGCTACCACCGGATGAAGGGCCGCAACGTCCTGCAGCCGATGGGCTGGGACGCGTTCGGGCTTCCCGCCGAGAACGCGGCGATGGCGAACAGCGTGCCGCCGGCGAAGTGGACCTACGAGAACATCGCCTACATGAAGAGCCAGCTGAAGTCGCTCGGCTTCGCCATTGACTGGTCGCGCGAGCTCGCCACCTGCCAGCCCGGCTACTACCGCTGGAACCAGTGGCTGTTCCTGAGGATGCTCGAGAAGGGCCTCGTCTACAAAAAAACCGGCGTCGTGAACTGGGACCCGGTGGACCGGACCGTGCTCGCCAACGAGCAGGTGATAGACGGCCGCGGCTGGCGCACCGGCGCCATGGTGCAGAAGCGCGCGATCCCGATGTACTACATGGCGATCACGCGCTACGCCGAGGCGCTGCTCGCCGCGCTCGACAAGCTTCCCGGCTGGCCCGACCGTGTCAAGACCATGCAGGCCAACTGGATCGGCAAGAGCCACGGCGTGCGTTTCTGCTTTCCATACGATCTTTCCGGCGGCAAAGCCGCCGGCACGAATCTCCCCTTGCCCCAGCCCTCATCCCATGCCCTTCTCCCAAAGGGAGAAGGTGCGCCGGAGCGTGGAACAGGGGCCCCGGTTTCCGGGGATGTGACCGTGGAGGCGCACGTAAGCACGCGGGCAAATTCGGCGCTGCATCCCGCTCCGGGGTCGCATCCAAGCACAATACGCTCGGAACCTGCTCCGCCCTCCGCGGGCGCTCTCGAGCCTCCCCTCTCCTTCTGGGAGAGGGGCGGGGGTGAGGGATCGAGAGGGGCCGGGGGTGAGGGTGGGTCATCCGAGACACAAGCGACCGAAAAAGGCCTGCTCTGGGTCTTCACCACGCGCGCCGACACCATCATGGGCGTCACCTTCGCCGCGCTGGCAGCGGAGCACCCGCTCGCCGCGCGCGCCGCCCGCGATAACCCCAAGCTTGCCGCCTTCATCGAGGAATGCAAGCGCGGCAGCGTGATGGAAGCCGACCTCGCGACGATCGAGAAAAGGGGCATGCCGACCGGCATCTCCATCACCCACCCCCTCACCGGTCAGCCGGTGCCGGTATGGGTCGGCAACTACGTGCTCATGGCCTACGGCGAAGGCGCCGTCATGGGCGTTCCCGCCCATGACGAAAGGGACTTCCACTTTGCGAAGCAGTACGGGTTGCCGATCAGACAGGTAATCAATGCCCAGACGGCCGACGCCGGCGCATTCACGACCGATCAATGGCAACCTTGGTATGAAAGCAAGAACGGTGTTTGTATCAACTCCGGAAAATACAACGGCCTCGGGTATCACGAGGCCGTTGAAGCGATCGCGGCCGATCTGAAGGCGAAGGGGCTGGGCGAGAAGCAGGTGCTGTGGCGGCTGCGCGACTGGGGTATCTCGCGCCAGCGCTATTGGGGGACGCCGATCCCGATCATCCACTGCCAGGGCTGCGGGGATGTGCCGGTGCCGGACCGGGATCTCCCTGTGGTGCTGCCCGAGGACTGCGTGCCCGACGGCACGGGCAATCCACTCGCGAAGCGCCCCGACTTCGTCAACTGCACGTGCCCGAAATGCGGGAAGCCGGCAAGCCGCGAGACCGACACCATGGACACCTTCGTGGACTCGTCGTGGTACTACATCCGCTTCGCCTGTCCCGACAGCACGCGGACCATGGTCGACGGGCGCGCCGAATACTGGCTGCCGGTGGACCAGTACGTCGGCGGCATCGAGCACGCCATCCTGCATCTCCTCTACTCGCGCTTCTGGACGCGGGTCATGCGCGACCTGGGGCTGATTACATTCGATGAGCCGTTCGCCAATCTCCTCACCCAGGGCATGGTGCTGAACGAAATCTACTTTCGCAGATCGGACAACGGGCGCATGGTTTATTACAACCCAGCCGAGGTCGAGGCGAAGGCGGGCGAAGACGGGAATCGCGACGCCATATTGAAGGCCGACGGCCAGCCGGTCGAAGCAGGCGGCATCGGCACCATGTCGAAGTCGAAGAACAACGGCGTGGATCCCCAGGAGCTGATCGACCGCTACGGCGCCGACATCGCGCGCTTCTTCATGATGTTCACCTCGCCCCCGGAGGACACGCTGGTGTGGAGCGATGCGGGCGTCGAGGGCGCGGCGCGATTCCTTCGACGAGTGTGGGCGTTCGCCGAAAGAAAGAATGAAGTCTTGAAGTGGTGGTCTGCCAACCCAACGCTGGTTCGATGGGAGGTTGGAAATACTGAGAAAGCAGCCACCGTTCGCCGTGAAGTTCATGCGAATCTGAAGCAAGCCAATTACGACTTTGGCAAGTTTCAGTTCAATACTATCGCATCAGCGGCCATGAAGATCCTCAATACTCTTGAAGATCTAGACCGCTCTCCAGGTCCGGAAGCGAACGTCAACGTCCATGTTTTTGTTTTACACGAAGGCCTAGGAGTACTTCTACGACTGCTTTCTCCGATCACCCCGCACATCTCGCACTGCCTGTGGCGCGAGCTGAGGTACGGGGAGGACGTGCTCGCGGCGCCCTGGCCGGAACACGACCCCGCAGCGCTCATCGAGGACGAAATCGAGCTGGTCGTGCAGGTGAACGGCAAAAAGCGCGGTGATGTGCGGGTGCCGCGCGACGCGGACAGCAGGGCGATCGAGCGCATCGTGCTCGCCGATCCCGCGGTGCAAAGGCACGTCAACGGCCAGCCGGTGAAGAAGGTGGTGGTGGTGCCCGGCCGGCTGGTCAACGTCGTCGTCTGAATGATGTTCATCGTTCATCGTTTATCGATCATCGTTATGCTGACAGCAGCGCTGCTGCTGTCAGCATGCGGCTTCCAGCTTCGCGGCACCGCGACCCTGCCGTTCAGCACCCTCTACGTGCAGGCCGCGCCAGCCTCGCAGTTCGCTACCCAGCTCAAGCGCGCAGTGCGCGCGGGCAGCGGCACCCGCATCGCCGACCGCCCGGAGCAGGCCGAGGTCATCCTGCAGATCATGAACGAGCTGCAGGAGAAGCAGATCCTCTCGCTCGGCGGCGGCGGGCGCGTGAGCGAATACCAGCTGCGCTACCGCGTATCCTTCCGGTTGACCGACAGCAAGAACCGCGAGCACATCCCGGCGAGCGAGATCGTGCTCCGGCGCGACTACTCTTTCAGCGACGACCAGGCGCTGTCCAAGGAATCCGAGGAGGCATTGCTCTACCGCGACATGCGAACCGATGCCGTGAGCCAGCTGGTGCGGCGTCTGCAGGCAGCCAAGTTGCAGTCCTAGACGCAAAGCCGTAAAGGCGCAAAGAAAGCACTTCTCGTCCTCTGGTCCGGCGTCTGGTCTATATAGCGCTTGGCGTATCGGGCTGGTCGCCGCAAACCTTCGCCGTTGCTGTTGTGTTTCCTATAGAATCTCTTTGCGTCTTTGCGCCTTTGCGTCCAATAAACTGGTGCGAATAACAACCGAGCAGCTGCAGCAGCACCTCGCCCGCGAGCTGAAAGCTCTCTATACCGTCTTCGGCGACGAAACGCTGCTCGCACTGGAAGCATCCGACCGCATCCGCGCCAGGGCCCGCGCCGAGGGCTACACCGAGCGCGACGTCCTCACCGCCGACTCCGGCTTCAAGTGGACCGAGCTCGCCTTCGCCGGCAACTCGCAGTCGCTGTTCGCCGCGCGCCGCATCCTCGATCTGCGCATACCCACCGGCAAGCCGGGGACGGAGGGGTCCGAGGCGCTGCAGGGCTATTGCGAGGAGCTGCCGCCGGACACCGTCACGCTCGTCGTCCTGCCTGGAGTCGATTGGCGCGCGCAGAAATCCGGCTGGTTCGAGGCGCTCGACCGCGCCGGCACCGTGATCGAAGCGAAGCCGGTCGCGCGCAAGGCGCTGCCCGAATGGCTGGCGGGGCGGCTGCGCGCGCAGAACCAGGAAGCGAACATGGAAACCCTGGAGTTCATCGCCGACCGGGTCGAGGGCAATCTCCTCGCGGCGCACCAGGAAGTGCAGAAGCTCGCGCTGCTCTTCCCCGCGGGCGCGATCGCCTACGAGCAGGCGCGCGATGCCGTGCTCGACGTCGCGCGCTACGATGTGTTCAACCTCGGCGAGGCGCTGCTCGAAGGCGACGTGCTGCACCTCGCGCGCATGATGGACGGGCTGAAGGGCGAGGGCGTCGCGCCCCCGCTCGTGCTGTGGGCGATCGCAGAGGAGATCCGCTCCATCGGGCGCGTGCTCGACGCGATGGCCTCGGGCAGGACTCCGCCGCAACTGTGGCGCGAAACGAAGGTATGGGGCAGCTCGCACCAGAGTCTCATGCAGCGCCATTGCCGCCGCTTCACCAAGGAACAGGTCGAAGCGGCGGTGGCACACGCCGCGAGAACGGACCGCATGGTGAAGGGCCTGATCCGCGGCGACGTGTGGGACGAATTGCTGCAGCTCACCCTGCGGTTTGCCGCGGGCGCTCCGGCCAAGTCCTTGCCGAAACAGGGTAAAATGGCCGCTGCCGCGCGCGCGGCGGAACGGCAACAGACAGGGTTGTTCTGACCCGCTCCGCCTAGGAGTTTGTCGGGCTTAGGTCGGACAAACTCCTTTTAGCAGCCTCTCGGACGTGAGGTTGCGACAGGCTGCTAGGAGCATCCAATGGATGTCCAGACTTATATACACGGCGTCGGCCGGCGCGCGCGCGCGGCGGCGCGCGTCATCGCCAAGGCGGACACCGCGACCAAGAACCGCGCGTTGAAGGAGATGGCGGCGGCGATCGAGCGCGGCGCGAAGCGCCTGCTCGAGGCCAACGCGCGCGACGTCGGGGAAGCGAAGAAACAGAAGCTCGATGCCGCGATGATCGACCGTCTCACCCTGACGGCGAGGGGAATCGCGGCGATGGCCGATGGCTTGCGGCAGATCGCCGCGCTGCCCGATCCGATCGGCAGAATGACCGCGTTGAGGAAACGCCCTTCCGGCATCAGGGTGGGCAAGATGCGCGTGCCGCTCGGCGTGGTCGCTATCATCTACGAGTCCCGTCCCAACGTGACGGCGGACGTGGCGGGCCTGTGCGTCAAATCCGGCAATGCGGCGATCCTGCGCGGCGGCTCGGAAGCGATCCGCTCCAACCAGGCGATCGCCGCCTGCGTGCACGCGGGACTCAAGAGCGCCGGGCTGCCGGAGACCGCGGTGCAGGTGATCGAGACCACCGACCGCGCCGCAGTGGGCGAGCTGATCACGATGCAGGACGCCGTGGACGTGATCGTGCCGCGCGGGGGCAAGAGCCTGATCGAGCGCCTGATGCGCGAGTCGCGCATCCCCATGATCAAGCACCTCCACGGCGTGTG
>JBGQGU010000101.1:0-8657 GCA_041497655.1 Gammaproteobacteria bacterium | reverse complement strand
GTCGAAATCAACCTGATCTACAACGCCAACCACGACGGCGGCGGCAAGAACATCCTGATGGACGTCGCCGACAAATATCCCGGCTATACCCATGTCGCGTTCCGCGTGGGCTCGATCGCCGATGCGATTACCCTGTTGCGCGAGAAAAACATCAGGATTACGCAAGGCCCGGTGTCGTTCGGCCGCGACGGCCACGTTTCGGTATTCCTGCGCGACCCCGACCGCAACGTCATCGAGCTGCGCGGCCGCGAGGAGGACTTGTCCGGTCTTGGCGGCGTCGAAGTCTACGAACCGCAGAACTGACACTGTGATCAAAGGTGATCAAAGGGGCTCGAATTATGATCATTCGACCCCTTTGATTGTTTCCTTGCAATCCAGCGGCGCTGCATTTTCCCCGTGCCGCCGCTGGCGCTACCTCCTCTGGCGCCGCTGGGATGAATCGAAACCCGCCGCCAATTTCCTGATGCTCAATCCGAGCACCGCGGACGAGGTGCGGCTCGATCCGACGTGCTCGCGCGCGCGGGACTACGCGGAGCGCTGGGGGTACGGTGCGCTGATCGTCACCAATGTGTTTGCGTGGCGCGCTACGGAGCCGAAGCAGTTGCTGGCGGCGCGCGATCCGGTGGGGAAGGGGAACGATCGCGCGATCATGCGCGCGGCGCGCGAGGCGCGGATCGTGGTGTGCGCGTGGGGGAACCACGGCGGGCATTTGGGCCGTTCCACCCAAGTCATGGAAATCTTGAAGGCGAACGGCGTCCCGCTCCACGCGCTGCGCGTGAACGGCACGGGCGAGCCGGCGCATCCGCTGTATCTGCCGCGCAGGCTGCGGCCAATGCAATGGCGCTCCACAGCAGCCGGGTCGGACCACCGCAACGTCTTGATCCGCTGAGCTAAGAACCCGAAAACCGCACCATTCAGACGCTTAGAAGCCCCTTTTTCGGGCCAATCTGCGCGCTCTAAGGCCGGAAGGGCATGATGATGGCAGATTTGACTCCCAGGAAGCGCAAGGCATTAAGGGCGATGCTGAAGGCGGAACTGGAATCAAGGAGAGCGAGATGAATGCAAGAGTGAAGGCCGGGCGAGGTCGGGCGCGCAAGCGCGATCTGTTTGCGGAGCTCAGCGAGGGCATGACGGCGCTTGCGGAGGAGAACCTTAGGGGTCAGACCACTAAGCATAGAAGGGCGTTGATCGGCTTCAAGAATTGTCTTAGTGGTTTGACCCCTAAGAGTCGACCCCTAAGAGTCCTCGTGCAAAGCCGGCTGCACCAGCTTTGCACGGGCCGGTTATGCGGGTCGTTGGACGGCGCATAATTCCAGGTAATATCAAATTCATTGCACTTCGGAAAGCGAGGACAACATGGCCGTTCGAACTTCATCCGCACAATGGAAAGGCACCCTGAAGGAAGGGGCCGGCACGATGAAACTGGGAAGTGGCGCCTATGAGGGCCCGTTTACGTATGCCTCACGCTTTGAATCAGGCAAAGGAACGAACCCCGAAGAATTGATCGGCGCAGCGCAGGCCGGCTGCTTTTCGATGTTCCTGGCCGCCCTGCTCACCGGTGCGGGCTTCACTCCCACCCGGATTGCCACCACCGCGAGAGTGCACTTGGGCGAAGGCCCCACGATCACTCTGATAGAACTGGACACGCAAGCCGAAGTCCCGAATTTGACAGACGCTGACCTACAGAAGCACGCAGAGGCAGCGAAAAAGAACTGCCCGGTGTCGAAGGCACTGGCGGGGCCGGAGATCAAGCTGCAAGCGCGACTCGTGAAGTAGGCGGCAATCGCGCATCCGTGATGCAACCGGAAAGCTAGCGAACCTTAGGGGTCAGACCACTCTAAGCATTGAAGAGCGTTGATCCGGTTCGAGAAGTTTCTTAGTGGTCTGAGCGGGCCCGGATTCCGATAAATTCCACGCCTCGTGCACCATCTCCTGCTCGCCCTCGGGGCGATGTTCCTGCAGCAGACCTTCATCGCGCTCGGCAGAGCCCTGCCCGCGGTGATCGCACCGGCGATCATCACGGATCTGCGGCTCGATCCGGCCTGGATCGGCGTCTATTTCGGCTTGACGGCTTTGTCCGCTCTCGTCGCACAGCTTGGTTGCGGCAGCTTCATCGTGCGCCATGGCGCCTTGCGCGTGAGCCAGATCTCCCTCGTCATGCTGAGCGCCGGCACCGCATTGGCGGCGCTGGGAACGCCGCTGGCGCTCGTCTTGTCCGCGATCATTTGCGGGGGTGGCGGGGCCGTGTCCACACCGGCCAGCTCGCATCTGCTCAGCCGCGTATCGTCGCCGCGCTACTTGCCCCTGGTGTTCTCCATCAAGCAGACGGCGGTGCCGGCTGGCCTGCTACTGGCCGGGTTGCTCGGGCCGCAACTGACGGAATGGACGGGCTGGCGCGTCACGATGCTGCTCAGTGCGGCGGCGTGCGCCGTCTTCGTCCTGATCTTGCAGCCCCTGCGCAAGATTTTCGATACCGACCGGGTGCCGACGCGCGCCTTCCGAATGTCGGATTTCAAGGCAACCTTGACCGTGGTGCTCGCCGCGCCAAGCCTTCGTGCCTTGTCCTTCGCCTGCCTTGCCTTCAACGGCCTGCAGGCGGTCGTCACGGCGTATTTCGTCACCTATCTGACGACGATCGGCTACACGCCCGTGGCCGCGGGTTTCCTTTTTTCGGTGGCGGTGGCGGTCGCCGTGCCCGGCCGCATCCTCTGGGGCTGGATCGGCAGCAGCTATGTCTCCCCGCGGCTGATGATGGCGGGGCTTGCCCTCGGCATGGCGGGAAGCGCAGCGCTCCTCGCTTTTTGCAGCGCCGGCTGGCCGACGCTGCTGGTCGGCCTGATCGCCTGCGCGCTCAGTGCCACCGCGCTGTCCTGGCACGGCATACTCCTGGCCGAAATCGCGCGCGCGTCGCCAGAGGACATGCGTGGCGGAGTCACCGGTGGCGTGCTGTCATTCGGCCAGGTCGGCGCGCTGGCCTTGCCTCTCTTGTATTCAGGTTTTCTTGACCAAACCGGCAGCTACGGCATCGGCTTCATCGTGTGCGGCTTGCCGGCGCTGCTGGTCGGCGTCCAACTGCTGCGGCAGAGGGCATCCGCGCGGCGTTAACGAGGCCAGGCTCGATTTATTCCACTGAGCCGCACTTCAGCGATAAACCGGGGACAGACCACGTTTTCCCTGGCCTTGCTTCCATCAAAATGGCCATTTATAATTCGCAAATGGACATTTCGGTCACCGAGTTCAAGCACCGCTGCCTGGAGATCATCCGCCGCGTGGAGAATACCGGCCGGCCCGTCGCGATCACGCGCCGCGGCCGGGTCGTCGCGCGCCTTCAGCCCCCGCCGGCCACCCAGGTGGGCGCGGGACTGAAGCCGTGGGAGCAGCTGCGCGCGCTGGGCGGGCGCCTGCTGGCCGCGCCCGGCGAGTCCGTGCTGCACGACGCGGACTTCGAGGCGTTGCGTTGAATGTCCTGCTCGACACCCATATCTGGGTGTGGTGGCTGACGCCTGGCTCTCCCCTGACGCGTACGGAGCGCGCGGCGCTCGATGCCGCCGCCGAGCGGCGCGAGGTCTGTCTTGCGGCGATCAGCCTGTGGGAAGCCCAGATGCTGTACAGGAAGCGGCGCCTTGAGTTGCCGCTGCCCTTTGCCGACTGGCTCGCGCGCGCGGCAGACAGCCGGGTCGTCTCCGTGGTTCCGCTCGACGTGGAAACCGTGCTCGCCCTTGATTCGCTGCCGCACTCCTTTCACGGCGATCCGGCGGACCGGCTGATCGTCGCAACAGCCAAGGCGCACGCCCTGCCGCTCGCGACCCGCGACACGAGGATTCGCCGCTCGCGTAGGGTCCGCCTCTGGAAGCCCGGTCAGGACTCGTGACTGGACTACCCGCGAAATAAACGGGACGCACACCTTTTATATAGTAAGTCCCGTCCACGCACTGCGAATCCCCGCTTCGGCGGGGTTTTGTTTGTGCGGGCCTGGTGGTGGTTCGAATCCTGTCAATCCGGTCCATACACTACCAGGGAGTATCCTATGAGCAATAAAGGAGGAGGCGCGCTTGGACCGCATGGTGGGCAAACGGTTGGGCGCGTTCGCGCCTGAAATGCTGAGGAGCATCCGGCGCGGGATCGAGAAGGAAAGCCTCCGCGTCCGGCCGGACGCGATGCTGGCGGACACCCCGCACCCCGCGGGGCTTGGCTCACCGCTCACCCATCCGCACATCACGACGGACTTCAGCGAGTCCCAGCTCGAGCTGATCACCGGCGTGCACACCGGCGCGGAGGCGTGCCTCGAGGAGCTCACCGCGATCCACCAGGTCGTCTACCGGCACATCGGCGACGAAATGCTGTGGTGCGCGAGCATGCCCTGCAAGCTGCCCGCCGACGACAGGATTCCCATCGGCCGCTACGGCAGCTCCAACATCGGCCGGGCGAAGACGGTGTACCGCGTCGGCCTGTCGCACCGCTACGGGCGGCGCATGCAGATGATCTCCGGCATTCACTACAACTTCTCCGTGCCGGACGCGGCCTGGCCGCTGCTGCAGCAGGCCGACGGGCGCACCGGCCCGGAGCGCGCCTATCGGGACGCTGCGTACTTCTCCCTGATCCGCAACTTCCGGCGCCATTCCTGGCTGCTGCTCTATCTCTTCGGGGCGTCGCCCGCGGTGTGCGAGAGCTTCGTCGCCGGCCGCAAGCACGGATTGCAGAAGCTGAAGGCGGGCACGCTGTATTTGCCGGCGGCTACGTCGCTGCGCATGGGCCCGCTCGGCTACCAGAGCGAGGCGCAGGCGGCGCTCGCCGTGAGCTACAACAGCCTGGAAAGCTACGCGCGCTCGCTCTATCACGCGCTCACTGAGCCCCATCCGCCGTACGCGGCGATCGGCATACGCGACGGCGCGGATTACCGGCAGCTCGCCACGACGCTCCTGCAGATCGAGAACGAGTTCTACGGGACCATCCGGCCGAAACGCATTATCCGCCCCGGGGAGCGGCCGCTGCACGCGCTGGGCGAGCGCGGCGTCGAGTATGTCGAAGTGCGCTGCATGGACCTCGATCCCTTCCGCCCGGTCGGCATCGCGGCTGGCACGATGCGCTTTCTCGACGTGTTCCTGCTGCATTGCCTGCTCGCCGACAGCCCGCCGGACACACCGGAGGAAATCGCGGCCGTGAAGCGCAACCAGCATCGGGTCGCCGAGCGGGGGCGCGAGCGCGGCCTCCGGGTGACCCGGCGCGGACAAGAACTCGCCGCGGCCAAATGCGGTGCGGAACTGCTGCGCGAGTGCGAGCCCATCGCCGTGGCCCTCGATGACGCGCACGGCGGCCGCGCGCACCGGGATGCACTGGCGGCCGCCGGCACCGCTCTGGAGGATCCGTCGGCGACCCCTTCCGCGCGCATCCTGCGGGAGATGGAGCAGGCCTACGACAACTCCTATCTCGACTTCGTACAGGCTCACTCGGCGCGTTACCGGAGCGCGGTGCTGAAGTCACCTATTTCTGCTGAAGTGGAAGCCCGCTACGAGCGCATAGCCGAGGACTCGCTCGCCGAGCAGCGGGAAACTGAAGCAAGCGACACCGTGCCGTTCGAGACTTTCCGCACGGAGTACCTGTCGCAGGATCTGTTGAGTGGCCTGCGCCTCTGAATAACGGGACGCACACCTTCTATATAGGGCCCGTCCACGCACTGCGAAGCCCCACTGCGGCGGGTTTTATTTTTCTTCGGGGCCCCTGTTCGCCGCCGAGCAGCAAAGAAATCAACCAACGGTTGATTTCTTTAGGGATGAGGGAAAACCCATCACCCGTCGCAATTTTCAAGTTGAAGGCAACGAGCGGCCCTCGAGCGCGCGCAATTCCTCCTCGGTGTTGATGTTGCTGAAGGGGCGGTATGAGCCGTGGAGCAGGGACCGCCGGAAAGTGGAAGAGGGGCCCCGAAGGTTTATTTTCGGGGATCTGACCTTGAAGGCGGTCGAGGGCGGCGGGCGGTCCCTATGCGTCTGATCTCGGGTCGCATCCCCAGAAAACTTGGGGCCCCTGCTCCACCTCGACAGCCGCCCCGCTTGCGGGGATGCGACCGGCGAGTGCCGCCGGCGCCGAAGCGATGACCGATCCTTTATGGTAGTGGCCTCTCCTCGAAGGCTCTTAGCTCGGCTTCCGTGTTGACATTACTGAAGGCGCCTGGGTTATCGTCGAAGGGGACTTCGACGACCTTGAGCTTCGCATACCAGGCATCGATCTTGCGGCCGCCGCCCGCGAGGAAGCCGGCGAGACCGGGCAGCACGCTCCTGCGGCACAGGCAGAAAACGGGATGCGGCTGGTCCCCGGTCCTCGCGACGGCGATCTCCGCTCCCTGCAGCTCCAATGCCGCGCGGAGACGCGCAATGAGGTCGCGCGGCAGGAAGGGTGAATCGCAGGGCACGGTCGCGACGAGCTCGTGCGCGGCTTCGGTGAGCCCGCGGTGCAGTCCGGCGAGGGGGCCGGCGTAGCCCGCGATCTCATCCGGAATCACGCGGTGGCCGAGAGCGGCATAGCGCTCGAGGTTCTGGTTCGCGTTGATCAGGACCTCGTCGACCTGCGGCGCGAAGCGCTCGATCACCCACGCGACCATCGGTTTACCCCGCAGGGGCTGCAAGCCCTTGTCCACGCTGCCCATGCGGCGGCCGAGCCCACCGGCCAGGATCACTCCCGTGACCAGTGCTGGGTGCTGAGTGCTGAGTGCCGAGTGAGCGATCAAGCGTTGGCAGTTTCTAGAAACTCAACACTCAAAACTCAAAATTCAACATTCAACATTCAACACTCGTCAAGACCGTCACGCGAGCATCGTTTGCGTGACGGTCTTGACGAAGCGGTGGTTGCCGGTGAACAACAGGTAATGCTTGGTCACCGCGCGCCCGATCATGGTGATGCCGACCTGGCTCGCGATTCTATGGCCCATCTCGGTCAGTCCTGAGCGCGACACCAGGAAGGGAATCCGCATCTGGGCGGCCTTGATCACCATTTCGGACGTGAGCCGGCCGGTGGTGTAGAAGATCTTGTCCGAGCCGTCCACGCAGTCGAGCCACATCTGGCCGGCGATGGCGTCCACCGCGTTGTGGCGGCCGACGTCCTCGACGAAGTAGAGGATTTCCGCGCCGCCAGCGAGCGCGCAGCCGTGCACCGCGCCCGCGCTCTTGTAGATCGTTTCGCGGTGCCGTACCGCGTCGAGCAGGCCGTAGAGCGTCTCCTCGGTGAGCATCACGTCGTCGCGCAGCTTGATGGAGTCGATCTCCTCCATCAGGTCGCCGAACACCGTCCCCTGTCCGCAGCCGGTGGTGACCGTGCGTTTCTTCAGCCGCTCCTTCAGTCCCTTGACGCCCCTGCGGGTGGTGACTGCCACCGAATCCGTTTCCCAGTCCACCTGCACCGCGGCGATTTCCTCGACCGAGCCCACCAGGCGCTGGTTGCGGAGATAGCCGATGGTCAACGCCTCCGGCGCCTGGCCGAGCGTCATCAGCGTGACGATCTCGCGCTTGTCGAGATAAAGCGTGAGGGGATGCTCCCCGGCGATCGGAGTAGGGAGCCGCTCCCCGCGCTCGTTCAGCGCTTCTACTACAAACGTGAGCGGCTTCGACGCGTTGGTGATCTTGGGGCGGTAGGGCTTGTCCATTATTCGGTGAACAGTGAACAGTGAACGGTAGTCCAGCGCGCAGCGCTCCGACCGGTAATCCGTTCACCGTTTACCGTTTGCTGTTCACCCTCCGATGTAGGACATCTCGATCTTCGGCAGCCGGGCGGTCTGCGCGGTGCGGATCTCGGAATAGCGGTCGGCGCGCTTCGACCAGATCGCCGAGACTGCAGCGTGAACCTCGCGGTCCGCGGCTCCCCCGCGCAGCAGCGCGCGAAGATCGTGACCGGTGGTGGCGAAGAGACAAGTGAAGAGCTTGCCCTCGGTGGAAAGCCGGACGCGGGTACAGTCGCGGCAAAACGCCTGGGTGACGGAAGCGATGACGCCGATCTCGCCGCCGCCGTCGCGGTAGCGCCAGCGTTCCGCGACCTCGCCCGGATAGTTGCGACCGACCGGTTCGAGCGGCATCTCGGCGCCGATCATCTCCACGATCTCGCGCGCGGTCACGACGTCGTCCATGCGCCAGCCGTTGGTGTGGCCGACATCCATGTACTCGATGAAGCGCAGAATGTGCCCGGTGCCGCGGAAAAAGCGCGCCATCGGCAGGATGCTGTCGTTGTTCTCGCCGCGCTTGACCACCATGTTGATCTTGATCGGCGCGAGCCCCGCTGCCGCGGCCGCCTCGATTCCCTCCAGCACCCCAGCCACCGGATAATCGACGTCGTTCATGCGCTGGAACACCGCGTCGTCCAGCGAGTCGAGACTGACCGTGATCCGCTGCAGGCCGGCGTCCTTAAGCGCGCGCGCCTGGCGCTTGAGCAGCGAGCCATTGGTGGTGAGGGTGAGGTCAAGCCCGGGGATGCGCGCCAGCATTTCGATCAGCTGTTCGAGGCGGCGCCGGACCAGCGGCTCACCGCCGGTCAGCCGGATCTTCTCGATGCCGAGCCCACGGAAGACGCGGGCGAGCCGGGCGATTTCCTCGAACGTCAGTATTTCCCGGCGCTCGAGGAACTGGTAGTCCTTGCCGAACACCTCCTTCGGCATGCAGTAGACGCAACGGAAATTG
>JBGQGU010000100.1:0-8676 GCA_041497655.1 Gammaproteobacteria bacterium | reverse complement strand
GCCTTCGATCAGCAGATCGTCCACTGCCTGCTGGAAAATACGCAGCCGCGGTTGGTTTTCGAGGCGGGCACGGATCGCCCGTCTGTAAAGCACACGGTCGGCCTGAGCGCGGGTGGCGCGTACCGCGGGTCCCTTGCGCGAATTGAGAATACGGAACTGGATGCCGGCCTCGTCAGCAGCCAGCGCCATGACGCCGCCCAAAGCATCGACTTCCTTGACCAGGTGGCCCTTGCCGATACCCCCGATAGAGGGGTTACACGACATTTGCCCCAAGGTCTCGATGCTGTGGGTGAGCAGCAGGGTTTCGCAACCCATGCGGGCGGCGACGAGGGCGGCCTCGGTGCCGGCGTGCCCACCACCCACAACTATAACATCATATGTATCAAATACTTGCATTAATTATTCGCCGTTCGGCGCCATCTTCTCAATGATACCCGAAATCACTTGGCAGCAGAACAGCGCCTGGCTAAAGCGTTTCACGTGAAACCGTGTTATGCTGCAACGCAGCATGAAGGAACATCAATCATGTTTCACGTGAAACAGGTGCCCGAATCGCCTATTTTCCTATGCAAAACCGGCTGAATATCTCCCCCAGCAGGTCATCGCTCGTGAACTGCCCAGTGATCGTACCGAGCGCCTGCTGGACCAACCGTAGTTCCTCCGCGAACAGCTCTAAGTTGGCTACTTGATGGGTGGCGCGTTCGAGGTGGGTTCTGGCCAGCTGCAGAGCCTGGAGGTGCCGCTCCCGGGCCATGAACAGGCCCTCGCTGCTACCCCCGAGCCATCCAACAGCCTCCAGCAGCGCCCTTCGCAGCAGATCCACGCCGTCCCCGGTCTTGGCTGACATCCATACCGTGCCCGCGCCGCGCCCGCGTTCGAGAGCGGGCGGACGAGGCAAGAGATCAATCTTGTTCATCACTTTGAGGCGAGGCAACGTGGCCGGAAGCCTCGCCATGATTTCTCGGTCTGCCCCAGCCTCGCCTTGCGTAGCGTCCACCAGCAACACGACGAGATCAGCATGCTCGATCGCCTCCCAGGTGCGCGCGATCCCGAGCTTTTCCACGGGATCGCTGGACGGGCGCAATCCGGCGGTATCGATGACGTGGACCGGGATGCCATCGATGCTGATGCTCTGGCGAATCGCGTCACGCGTCGTTCCGGGGATGTCAGTGACGATGGCAAGTTCCTCGCCCGCAAGACGGTTGAGGAGGCTCGACTTGCCGACGTTGGGCTGGCCAGCCAGAACCACCCGCATGCCTTCCCGCAGCAAGCTGCCCTGCTGCGATGCGGACAGCACCTCCTGCAATCTGTCTTGCAACATCGCGAGCCGACCAGCTCCATCGGACTGCTTGATGAACTCGACGTCCTCGTCCGGAAAGTCGAGAGCGGCTTCGACCAGCGTTCGCAGTTCGATTAGTGCATCGAGCAATTCCTCGATTCGCCGGGAAAACGCCCCTTGCAAGGAGCGCAGTGCGCTGCGTGCCGCCTCTGCCGTCGCCGCGTCGATCAGATCTGCGATGCTCTCCGCCTGCGCCAGATCAATCTTGTCATTGAGGTAAGCGCGCCGGGTGAACTCTCCCGGTTGCGCCGGGCGGGCGCCCAGCTCAAGGCAGCGCTTGAGCAACATTTGGAGCACCATGGGTCCCCCGTGCCCGTGCAGTTCCAGCACGTCCTGCCCGGTATACGAGTGCGGCGCCGGGAAATACAGCGCCATGCCCTCATCAATTGCAGAGCGCCGCGCGTCATTAAAAGCGGTCAGCGTGGCACGGCGCGGTGAAAGCGGCTTGCCGATAAGCTCTGTAATGAATGCGTCAAGCCGCGGTCCTGAAACTCGTAGCACACCGATTCCGCCGCGCCCCGGGGCGGTCGCAATGGCGGCGATGATGTCGCTCTCGGTCATCGACCTGCGGTGAAACGAATGAGGACGGCGCGAGCGCCGTCCAGGGACACATCAGTTCTTGCGCCGCGCGGCTTCGCGCTCGAGTACGCGCGTGATGCGCCATTGCTGCGCGATCGAGAGCACGTTGTTGACTAGCCAGTACAGCACCAGGCCGGCGGGAAAGAAGAAGAAAAATATGCTGAACACGATCGGCATGATCTTCATCACCTTCGCCTGCACCGGGTCCGGGGGCTCTGGATTGAGCCAGGTCTGAACGAACATGGTGACCGCCATCAGGATCGGCAAGATGAACCACGGATCGCGGGCGGCGAGATCATCTATCCACAGCATGAAGGGCGCCTGCCGGAGCTCGACGCTGGCCAGAAGCACCCAATAAAGCGCAATAAAAACAGGTATTTGCACAACTATCGGCATGCAGCCGCCCAAGGGATTGATCTTCTCCGTCTTGTAGAGCTCCATCATTGCCTGCTGCAGCCGCTGACGGTCCTCACCATATTGCTCTTTGAGCTTTTGCAGCTTGGGGGCCAACACGCGCATCTTGGCCATGGAGCGGTAACTCGCAGCCGACAGCGGGTAGAACAGCAGCTTGATGATCACCGTCAGCAGGATAATGGCGACCCCCCAATTGCCCACCCATTGGTTGAGCCAGGCGAGGACCCAGAACAGCGGCACCGCGATCACCGTCAACCAGCCGTAGTCGATGGTGAGATCGAGACCCGGCGCGATCTTCGCGAGCTTCTCCTGTTCCTCCGGTCCGGCGTAAAGCGGCACGGTGACGGTCGCGCTCGCCCCGGTCGCGATCGCGCCCACCGGGACGATCACTCCGGCGGAGTAGAGACCATCTTCCAGGCGCCGAGTATAGAATTCGCGCGGCATGCCGCTACGCGGCAGCCAGGCGCTGAAGAAATAGTGCTGCAGCATGGCGATCCAGCCGTCTTCGCTGTTCTTGGTGTGCTGCGCCTTGCCTTTCTCGATGTCGGCAAACGCGAGTTTCTGGAACTTGTCCTTGTCGGTGTAGACCGCGACGCCCGTGAAAGTCGGCACCATCGACGACCCGCCGGCCGGCGGTTTATCGTCGCGCACCAACTGGAAATAGGCATAGGGCTGTATCGCTGCGGCACCCGCGTTGGCGATCTCGAAGCTGACGTCGATCAAATAGCTTCCGCGCCGGAAGCGATAGACCTTGGTGACCTGCACGCCATCGGCCGCCGGGGCGGTGAGCCTCACCTCGACCTGGTCCTGACCCGCGGCCAGTTGGTAGTTGTCGCCCTTCGCCGTGTAGTTCGTGCGATGGTTGGGCAAGCCGCTGCCGATCAGCCCCGCCTGCGCGATGTAGGTTCGCTCGGCGCCGGTCTCGAACAACACGAAATCCTTGCTGCGCTCGAGGGTGTCGCGGTGATTCTTGAACTGCAGCCTGCGCACATCCCCGCCGTGGCTGCTGAGATGCGCGATCAGCAGGTCCGTTTCGACCCGTATCGTGACGCCCGTCTCGGGCGCGCCGCGCCCCCCCTGTTGCGGCACCGCGGCCTGGGTTGCCGTGAGTTTGTCGCCAGGCACCGGTGGCTGCGCCGAAGGTGGCACTGCCTTCTCCGCTTTTCCAGCCTCCGACGCCGCCGGACGCGCAGGCTGCTGTTCACGCTGCCAGGCATCCAGCAGCATGAATACCGAGAAAGAGAAGACGAAAAAAAGAATCAGCCGTTGCGAGTCCATGACCGTGCTTCGCTGGCGTTTCCCGCCAGCCTAGTTGCTGCGCGGCCGCGCGGCAAGCTCCTCCAGCAGCCTGGCGAGCTCCGCGCGCGCCACTGCGCCGGAGCCCCGCTGCGGGCAACGCCGCAGTTGAACTACGATATCAACACCCGCTGGCCGCTCGGGCATGGTGCGAAACACCTCCCTCACCATGCGCTTCATTCGATTGCGGTCGACCGCGCGCGGCGCCACGCGCCGGCTGGCTATGATCCCGATGCGCGCCTGGGACAGGCCGTTGGGCTTGACGTATAGGGTGAAATAGCGCCGCGCCCGCGTCTCACCGGCTGCCAGCGCCGCGCTGAAATGCTCGCGCCGCTGCAGCCGCGCGCTACGTGGCAGCGCGCGGTCCCTCTCGCTCAGGCGCTCAATCGCGCCCGCCCCTTGGCGCGACGGGCCCGCAGCACGCCGCGCCCGCCACGCGTCTGCATGCGCGCGCGGAACCCGTGCGTGCGCTTGCGCCGCTTCACTGAAGGCTGATAAGTCCGTTTCATGGGGTCCGTCCGGCTGCCGAAAAGCGCGCTATTACAACCTCTAACTCTCAGCTGTGTCAACCATTATCTGAGCGCCTGTAATCCCTCGTTTGGGACGCCAACTTCTGTGGATAACCGCCCCCAAAAAGGATAAAATCCGAGGCTGAAAAACGTCTTTCCTTGCGGCCCGGATTCAAACAACAACGCTACACCGATGAACAGTTTCTGGCGCCTCTGCCTGGCCCGCTTCGAGAAGGAGTTACCGCCCCAGCAGTACAAGACCTGGATCAAGCCGCTGCGGTTCCAGGCCGAGGGCAACCGCCTCACACTGGTAGCGCCCAACCGCTTTGTGCTGCAGTGGATACGCGACAAGTTCCTGGCGCGTATCGAGCAACTGGCGCGCGAGCATCTCAAGCACGAGATCGAGGTGCTGGTCGCCCTGGCCGAGAAGGAGCTGCCCGTTTCTCCGCCGCTTCAGGCCCTGCAGGGCGCAAAGGAGCAGGAGGTGAAACCAAGTAGCCGCGAGATCTCCCGGCTCAACCCGGCTTTCACCTTCGAGACCTTCGTCACCGGCAAGGCCAACGACCTGGCGCGCGCCGCCGCCGCGCAAGTGGCAGAGCGGCTGGGCTCCGCCTACAACCCGCTCTTTATCTACGGAGGCGTCGGCCTGGGCAAGACGCACCTCATCCAGGCGATCGGCAACCGCCTGCGCGGGCAGGCCCCGGAAACGAAGATCCGCTACATCCACGCGGAGCAGTATGTTTCCGACGTGGTGCGCGCCTACCAGCACAAGGCGTTTGACGATTTCAAGCGTTACTACCACTCGCTCGACCTGCTGCTGATCGACGACATCCAGTTCTTCAGCGGCAAGAACCGCACCCAGGAGGAATTCTTCTACGCCTTCAACGCCCTGATCGAGGCGCACAAGCAGGTGGTGATCACCTGCGATACCTATCCCAAGGAGATGGCCGGCATCGAGAACCGCCTGATCTCCCGCTTCGGCTGGGGCCTCACCGTCTCGGTCGAGCCCCCTGAGTTGGAAATGCGGGTTGCCATCCTGCTCAAGAAAGCGGAAGCGGAGGGGATCAAACTGGACGAGCCGGTAGCGTTTTTTCTCGCCAAGCACATCCAGTCGAACGTGCGCGAACTGGAGGGCGGACTGAAGCGCGTGATTGCCTACGCCCGCTTTGCCGGCCGCGACTTTTCCGTGGAGCTGTGCCGGGAGGCACTGCGCGACCTGCTGGCGATACAGAATCGCCAGCTTTCCATCGAGAACATCCAGAAGATAGTTGCCGACTACTACAAGATCAAGGTCTCGGAGATGTACTCGAAGAAGCGCAGCCGCAACGTCGCCCGGCCCCGGCAAGTCGCCATGGCACTCGCCAAAGAACTGACGCAACTGAGCCTGCCGGACATTGGGGAAGCCTTCGGTGGCCGCGATCACACCACGGTACTACATGCGTGCCGCAAGATCGCGCTGCTCAAGTCGACCAGCAGTGAACTGACTCGCGACTTCAATTCCCTGCTCAACGTGCTGAGGAGTTGACTGTTACTGTGCTGTTTGTGGATATCCAGATGCGGTGCCGGCCATGCGCCAGTTGTCCACAAACTACACAGGCCGGCTACCCGCTTACGCACAACGTTATCCTTCCTGCTCGCTGCCTGTCGCGTTGGTTGTTTGAGACTTTTGCACAGAAACGTCGAAGCCTTATTACTACTACTAATTATATTTAACTCAAGACATAGTCATAGTATATGAAGCTCGTTCAGCTCGAACGCGATGCTCTGCTCAAGCCGCTGCAGGCAGTGACTGGCATCGTGGAAAAGCGCCATACGCTGCCGATCCTCTCGAACGTCCTCATCGAGCGCAAGCAGGACAGTCTGCTGATGATGGCGACGGACCTCGAGATCCAGGTGGCGACGCGCACGGAACTCGAGAAGAGTTCGGGGGAGGATGCGGGCCTCACAGTGTCCGCCCGTAAGCTTCAGGAAATTCTGCGGGCGTTGCCGGAGGGGAGCGAGGCGTCGCTCGACGTGCAGAACAACCGCCTCCAGGTGCGCTCCGGCAAGAGCCGCTTTAACCTGCAGACTTTGCCGGTGGCAGATTTCCCGGCGATGGCAAACCCGGAGGCAGCGCAGGCGAAGGTGAGCATGCCGCAGAAGGCGCTGCGGGAATTGCTGTTGCTGGTGCAGTATGCGATGGCGCAGCAGGACATACGCTACTATCTCAACGGGTTGCTCCTGGTGCTGGAGGGGGGCCAGATCAAGGTGATCGCCACCGATGGCCACCGGCTGAGCTACGCCGCGCGGCCTCTCGGGCAGCAGCAGGAGCGGCGCGAGGTGATCCTCCCGCGCAAGGCGGTGCTGGAATTGAGCCGGCTGCTCGCGGACAGCGAGGATGCGGTCGCGATCGAGATCTTCGCGAGCCTGGTGCGATTCACCTTCGGCAATACGGTCCTCACCACCAAGATCATCGACGGCAAATTCCCCGATTACACGCGGGTCGTGCCGACGAACTACCAGAAGCGCTTCTCCATCAAGCGGCAGGATCTGTTGCAGTCGCTGCAGCGGGCGGCAATCCTGTCCAACGAGAAATTCCGCGGCGTGCGCTGGATGGTGTCGGCCAACAGCCTGCGCATTTCCTGCACCAACAACGAGCAGGAGGAGGCTCAGGAGGAGCTGGAGGTCGCCTATGACGGGGACGCGCTGGACATCGGTTTCAACATTACCTACATCCTGGACGTGCTGAACAACGTGCACAGCGAAGCTCTCGAATGCTCGTTCGGGGACGCCAACAGCAGCATGCTGGTCACGGTACCGGACAACCGCGAGTTTCGCTACGTGGTCATGCCGATGCGTATATAAGGGCGACGGATGGCGACACAGGCCGGCGAAAAAGAGGAGCAGCGGACAGCCGACGACTACGATGCGAGCAGCATCAAGGTCCTCAAGGGCCTTGAAGCGGTGCGCAAGCGCCCCGGGATGTATATCGGGGACACCAGCGACGGCACCGGCCTCCACCATATGGTGTTTGAGGTGGTGGACAACGCGGTGGACGAGGCACTGGCCGGCTACTGCGACGAGATCACCGTCACCATACACCCGGACAACTCGGTGAGCGTGGTCGACAACGGCCGCGGCATCCCGACCGAGAAGCAGCCGGACGATGAGGAAGGCCGCTCGAGCGCGGAGGTGGTGATGACCGAGCTCCACGCCGGCGGAAAATTCGACAACAATTCCTATAAGATCGCCGGGGGGCTCCACGGCGTCGGGGTGTCGGTGGTGAACGCGCTCTCGGAGTGGCTGCGGCTCTCGATCCGGCGCGACGGCAAGCACCACCAAATGGAGTTCCGCCTGGGGGAGACCGTGGCTCCCCTCAAGGTCACCGGCAAGACCGAGCGTCGCGGAACGGAAGTGCATTTCCTGCCGGCGAAGGAGATCTTCGGGCGCATTGAATACCACTACGAGATACTGGCCAAGCGCCTGCGCGAACTGGCCTTCCTCAACAGCGGGCTGAGAATCTTTCTCATCGACCAGCGCACGGGGAAGGAAGAGAAATTCGCGTTCGCCGGCGGCATCAAGGGCTTCGTCGAGTACATCAACCGCAGCAAGAACGTGCTGCATCCAAACATCTTCTACTCGAAGGCCGAGAAGGATGGCATCGTCGTCGAAGTGGCGATGCAGTGGAACGACTCCTACCAGGAGGCGGTGCTGTGTTTCACCAATAACATCCCGCAACGCGACGGGGGCACACACCTGACGGGGCTGCGCGCCGCCATGACGCGCACGTTGAATCAGTATATCGAGAATAACAAGCTTGCCGAGAAGGCGAAGGTGGAGACCAACGGCGACGACATGAAGGAAGGGCTGACGGCGGTGCTGTCGGTGAAGGTGCCGGAGCCGAAGTTCTCCTCCCAGACCAAGGACAAGCTGGTGTCGTCCGAGGTGCGGCCGGTGGTCGAGGAGGTCGTCGCTCAGAAGCTCACCGAATTCCTGCTCGAGAAGCCGAACGACGCGCGCATCATCTGCGGCAAGATCGTGGATGCTGCGCGCGCGCGCGAGGCGGCGCGCAAGGCGCGGGAGCTCACGCGGCGCAAGGGCGTGCTCGACTCGTTCGGACTGTCGGGCAAGCTCGCCGACTGCCAGGAGCGCGACCCCGCCCAGTCGGAGCTCTACATCGTGGAAGGGGACTCGGCCGGCGGCTCGGCCAAGCAGGGGCGCGATCGCAAGTTCCAGGCGATCCTGCCGTTGAAGGGCAAGATTCTCAACGTCGAGAAAGCCCGGCTCGACAAGCTGCTGTCTTCGCAGGAGATCATCACGCTCATCAGTGTGCTCGGCACCGGCATCGGCAAGGAGGAGTACGCGCCGGAGAAGCTGCGCTATCACCGCATCATTATCATGACGGACGCGGACGTCGACGGCTCGCACATCCGCACCCTGTTGCTGACTTTCTTCTACCGGCAGATGCCGGAGCTGATCGAGCGCGGTCACATCTATATCGCGCAGCCGCCGCTCTACAAGGTGAAGCATGGCAAGAGCGAGCGCTACCTGAAGGACGAG
>JBGQGU010000099.1:0-8893 GCA_041497655.1 Gammaproteobacteria bacterium | reverse complement strand
GCGTGGTAGAGCAGCGGGCGTCCCGCTATCTCCAGGTATTGCTTGGGCAGGGCCGCTCCCAGGCGGGAGCCGGTGCCGGCGGCTGGAATCAGGGCGTGGGCTTTGGACACGTTGAGGTTACTGTATTTGCAGAGATTTTATCAGCAACCGTGTTGCATCCACCGCACTTGAAAAATGGGCCGCCGGGCGCATAATGCCCTAGGAGTTTGTCGGACTTAGGGCCGCCAAACTCCTTAATGCAAAATCGGCGTTAGGTGAATTGAATAGGAGGATTACCGATATGCGTATTCTCCCTTGCTTTTGTTCAGATTCGATCGCTTTGGCTGGATTTTCTTCCGAACTGTCAGCCGATTTTGCTGTTAGCAGCCTGTGCGGACTGTTAAGTCCGACAGGCTGCTAGACGATGTCGCAAGCAACTTCTTCCGTACGCGCGCCGGCCGTGGCCGGCATGTTCTACCCCGGCGAGAGCCGCGAACTGGCGCAGGCACTGACGGACATGCTGGGCGCCGCCGCGCAAGACGCCCCCGAGCGCGCCGTGCCGAAAGCCATCATCGCGCCACACGCCGGCTATATCTATTCCGGACCGGTTGCCGCCAGCGTTTACGCGCTGCTCGCCCCTGCGCGCAGGAGCATCACGCGCGTCGTGCTGCTTGGCCCCACTCACCGCGTCGCGGTGAGCGGGCTGGCGCTTCCCGGGTGCAGCGCCTTCGCCACGCCGCTCGGCGTGGTCGAGATCGACCCCGCGGCGGTCGAGGCACTGCGTGGCCTGCCCCAAGTGATGGTGAGCGCGCAGGCGCACGCCCTCGAGCACTCGCTGGAAGTGCACGTGCCGTTCCTGCAAACAGCGATCGAGAACTTCACGCTGGTGCCGCTTGCAGTCGGCCACACCGGCGCGCAGGAGGTCGCCGAAGTGCTCGATGCGCTATGGGGCGGCCCGGAGACGTTGATCGTGGTGAGCTCCGATCTCTCGCACTATCTCCCCTACGCCGACGCGCAGGCCGTGGACCGCGCAACGGCCCAAGCCATCCTCGGGCTGGGAACCGACATCTCGCACGAGCAGGCGTGCGGGGCGACTCCGGTGATGGGGCTCACTCACCTAGCGCGCCGGCGCGGGCTGAAACCCGAGTTGATCGACCTCCGCAATTCCGGCGACACCGCGGGTGACAAGAACCGCGTGGTCGGCTACGGTTCGTTTGCCTTCTACGAGCAGCCTGTCGGATGAACACCCCGCGACAGGCTGCTAAAAGGATTTTGTCGGGCCGAAGGCCGATAAAATCCTACGAGGTGGCCCCGGATGCCCGTTGACTCCGGCCCGGTCGTGTACCACTCCGGGTCGGGCTATATCGTGCTGAGTGCAGGCACGCAGGCGTTGCCGCAGGATGCGGGCCACGTGCTGCTGCCGCTCGCGCGCGCGGCGATTGCAACCCAGCTCGGGCTGAGCCACACCGCGAGCGAGGACCTGCCGTGGCTGAAGTCGAGCGGCGCATGCTTCATCACCCTGACGCTGGGGAGCAGGCTGCGCGGCTGCATCGGTACGCTGCGCGCGCACCGCGCGCTGGTCGAGGACGTGAAGGCGAACGCGGTGGCCGCCGCCTTCCGCGATCCGCGTTTTCCGCCGCTCGCCGCCGGGGAGTTTTCCTCGGTGGCGCTCGAGATCTCTGTGCTCTCGGCGCTCGAGCCTCTGCGCTTCAGCGACGAGCCGGACGCCCTCAGGCAGCTGCGCGCCGGCGTCGACGGGGTGGTGTTCGAGTACGGCCACCATACCGGCACCTTCCTGCCCCAGGTCTGGGAGGACTTCAGGGAACCATCGGACTTCCTTGCGCATCTCAAGTACAAGGCGGGTCTGCCGCCGGATTTCTGGGACGAAGAGGTGAGGCTCTTGCGCTACACGGTGCACAAGTGGCGCGAAGCCGAGCTTTGAGCCGTCAGCTTTCAGCGGTCAGCGTGAACCAAGAGGTCGCAGTTGCTGACAGCCGATGGCTGAGAGCTGAGAGCTGATATGAGCGAACGCGAATACCCAGGCCGCTGGTGGCACATGCTGGAGGACGGGCGCATGCAATGCGACCTGTGCCCGCGCGACTGCCGCCTGCACGAGGGCCAGCGCGGAGCGTGCTTCGTGCGCATGCGCAGTAACGACCGCATGGTGCTGACCACCTACGGGCGCTCTTCCGGATTCTGCATCGACCCCGTCGAGAAGAAACCGCTCAACCACTTCTACCCCGGCTCGAGCATCCTGTCGTTCGGCACGGCGGGCTGCAATCTCGCCTGCAAGTTCTGTCAGAACTGGGACATCTCGAAGTCGCGCGACATGGACCGCCTTGCCGACGAGGCCTCGCCGGAAGCGATCGCGGAGGCGGCGGCGGGCTACGGCTGCAAGAGCGTCGCCTTCACCTACAACGACCCCGTGATCTTCGCCGAGTACGCGATGGACATCGCGGATGCGTGTCACGAGCGCGGCATCCAGGCCGTGGCGGTTACGGCGGGCTACATCCATGACGCGCCGCGCCGCGAGTTCTACGCCAAGATGGACGCCGCCAACGTCGATTTGAAGGCCTTCACCGACGAGTTCTACTTCAAGCTGTGCGCCGCGAAGCTCAAGCCCGTGCTCGACACGCTGGTCTATCTCAGGCACGAGACGGATGTGTGGTTCGAGATCACCACGCTGCTCATTCCCGGCAAGAACGACTCGACCGAAGAAATCGAGGCCGAGTCGAAGTGGATCATGAAGGAGCTCGGTCCCGACGTTCCTCTGCACTTCACCGCGTTTCATCCCGATTACAAGATGAACGACATCCCCGGGACGCCCTCCTCCACGCTGCGCCGCGCGCGCGACATCGCGCTCGCCGAAGGGTTGCACTACGTTTACACGGGCAATGTGCACGACTCGGAAGGCGGCACGACTTATTGCCCGCAATGCCGCGCACCGCTCATCGTGCGCGACTGGTACCGCATCGACGCCTATCACGTCACCCCCGAGGGCAAATGCCCCGGCTGCCACGCGACGGTCGCCGGCCGCTATGGAGCCTTCGAGCACGCTTTCGGCCCAAAGCGCGTCCCCGTTGCAATTCACCGGCCGGTGTAAAGAGTAATCAAGTCGCAAAGCACGCTAAGAACAACAAGAAATATACCTAGCCGTCAATTACGAAGTGAGCTGGTTTCCTCTCCGACTGAAGTTGTGCGTTGAGCTTGCGCCAGCGGGAGCGGGCGATGAATGCCTCGGGCGAAAAGAGCGTTTGGGCGAGCGGCGGGGCGTATGAGCCCTACGTGGGCCGGTGGAGCCGGCTCGTAGCGCGTGAGTTTGTAGATTGGCTCGCGGTTCCGCCTGCTGCTCGATGGCTGGATCTCGGGTGCGGCACCGGCGCGCTGACCGAGATGATCCTCAAACGCGCGAACCCCCTCCAAGTCGACGGAATTGACCCTTCGGAAGGCTATCTGGCTCTCGCGCGGGAGCAGGTCCGCGATCCAAGAGTCCGGTTCAACGTCGGCGACGCCCGCCACCTCTCGGTCGAATCGGCGCGCTATGACGCTGTCGTGTCCGCGCTGGTGCTCAACTTCATTCCGGAACTTCCCACGGGAATGGCGGAAATGGCGCGTGCCGTCCGCTCCGGCGGCACCGTTGCGGGATACGTCTGGGATTACGCGGGAAAGATGGAGCTGATGCGATACTTCTGGGATGCCGCGGTCGCACTCAAACCCGGGGACCTCGAGCGCGACGAAGGCCGGCGATTCCCGATCTGCCAGCCCGGCCCGCTGCAACAGCTGTTCGAAGGCGCCGGACTGAGGAAGGTGGAAGTGCGTAGCATCGATGTCTCCACCCACTTCCGGGATTTCGAAGACTACTGGGCCCCGTTCCTCGGGGGGCAATTTCCGGCGCCTGACTATGCGATGTCTCTGGACGAGGCGGCGCGCGCCGCGCTCCGCGAGCGCATCCGCGCACAACTGCCAATCGCGGCGGACGGTTCCATTCCGCTCATTGCCCGCGCGTGGGCCGTTCGCGGGACGCGCTAGGAGTTTGTCGGATTGAGCCCCGACAAACTCCTAATGCAAGACCGGTACCGGGCCAATTGAAAAAGAGGATCAGGGAAATAGGGTCAGACTCAGGGAAATAGTCAGGGAAATAGGGTCAGACTCGATAATCGATATTCCTCGCTGAGCGTAATGTTCGAAATTCGAGTTTGGCCCTATTTCTTCACGGTGGCCCGCTGCACATCGCAACGTTAATCCTTTCCACTCCATCCCGCGCGTTGAACGGCGATCCATTCGTCCGTTCGAACGCGCGGAGTTAAACCGGCGCTCCGCGTCCGGATTTAACAGTGCTTGGCGGTTGATTTGAGGTTTGCGGGTACAATCCCCGCGCCATGATCGCCGCGACACTCCGCTGGATCGACGTCAACATCCTCTCCCTCGGGCGGGAGCTGCGGCTGTCCTATCTCCCGCCACTGATGGTCTACGTCGCCTACGGCATCTCGGGCCTGACCGGCATCGTCGGCACATTCTTCGTCAAGGATTACCTCGGACTCTCCGCCGCGTTCCTCGCCGCGCTTGGCTTCTGGGCCGGGATGCCGTGGGCGCTCAAGATGCCGCTCGGCCACCTCGTGGACCTCATGTGGCGCTGGAAGAGCTGGCTGGTGTTCCTTGGCGCTGGGCTCATCTCGGCCAGCCTCCTCATCATGGTCGGGCTGCTCACCGACCGCGCCGCGATGGTCGCGGTGATGCCGGCCGAGGCGTGGTTTGTGCTGTCGGTCCTGCTCTCGCCGGTCGGCTACGTCGTGCAGGACGTGGTCGCCGACGCGATGACGGTGGAAGCCGTGCCGCGCGTGGACGAGAACGGCAAGCCCGTGCCGCAGGAAGCCCGAAAGCTGATGAACACCACCATGCAGACGCTGGGACGGGTGGCGTTGATCGGCGGCCTCGCGCTGGTGGCGGCGATCAATCTCTATCTCTTCGCGGACGTGGAGCGGCTGACGGAAGCGCAGAAGGTGGCGGTCTACCGCCAGATCTACCTCACCGCGCTCGCGATTCCTTTCATATCCGTTCTGGGCATCGCTTTGGCGTTTTTGCTGAGGCGCAGGGCGGTTCAGCGACTCGTTGACCAGGGCATGGATATCGTCAAAGCGCGAGAAGCGTTTGCGGGACCCGAAGACCGCCCTGCGCCTAACTGGTGGATCCTCGGCGGCAGCCTGGGTTTCGTCGCGTTCACGCTCGGCATGGGTTTCAGCAGCATCGAGCTCAACCAGGAGATCATCCTCGCCGGCTCTTTCGCCATCATCGCCTTCCTGATTGCGAAGCTCACGCGGGAGCTCGAGCCGGAAGCGCGCGCCACGCTGATCGGCACCGCGATCGTGATCTTCATCTATCGCGCGATTCCCAGTCCCGGCGAGGGCTTGACCTGGTGGATGATAGACGAGCTCAAGTTCGACCAGCGGTTTCTCGCGGTGCTCTCGCTCATCGCCAGCGTGCTGACGTTGTTCGGCATGTTCCTGTTCCGCCGCTTCATGGCCGTGCGCTCGATCGCGTATGTCGTGGGATTTCTGACCCTCGTGGGCATGGTGCTGTCGCTGCCCATCGTCGGCCTCTATTACGGCCTGCACCACTGGACGGCCTCGATCACCGGCGGCGTGGTGGATGCGCGCTTCATCGTGGTGGTGAATACGGCGCTCGAGTCGCCCCTCGGCCAGATCGCGATGATCCCGATGCTCGCCTGGATCGCGAACTCGGCCCCGCAGAACCTGAAGGCCACCTACTTCGCCATCATGGCCTCGTTCACCAACCTCGCCCTGTCCGCATCCCAGCTCGGCACGAAGTACCTCAACCAGGCGTACGTCGTGACCCGGGAGGTCAAGGACGCCGCCGGCGGCGCCGTACAGACACCCGCCGATTACGGCCAGCTGGGCGAGCTGCTGATCGTCCAGCTCGTCATCGCGTTCGCGCTGCCTTTCGCTGCGATTCTTATCGTCCAGGCGTCGCGGTTGCGCTCCGCCTAGGAATTCGCCGGCCTTCGGTCCGTCGAATTCCTTATCAAGGTCCTACACGGATTCTCTTGTTCAGCCTGTCGCTGCTGCGATTAATCTCGGCACATCCTATACTTGCACGCGATGGGTCAATTAGCACCGTTCGACAGGCTGCAGATCGAACTGCCGCAGCCGGGGAGCCGCGTACGAACGCCGCCGCTCCACGGCTCCTCCGACGCGCTCGCAATCGCGCAGCTCGCGTGCGCGGGCCGGCCGCTCGCCGTTTTTACTGCAACCGCCACGGATGCGCAGCGCCTGCTGGAGGAGCTGCCGTTCTTCGACGCGCAGCTCAGGGTCCATCTGTTTCCCGATTGGGAAACGCTGCCCTACGACCAGCTCTCGCCTCACCAGGACCTGATCTCCGAGCGGCTTGCGACGCTCTACCAGCTCACGCAGGGCGCCTTCGACGTGGCAATCGTGCCGGTCACGACGGCACTCTACCGCCTCGCCCCGGTGGAGTACCTCGCCGCCCGCTCGTTCTTCTTCAAGCAGGGAACCCGGCTCGCTCCCGATGAGCTGCGCGGCCAGCTCGTGACCGCCGGCTACGCGCACGTCACGCAAGTGGTTGCGCCCGGCGAGTACTGCGTGCGCGGCGGGCTGATCGACCTTTTTCCCATGGGCAGCGCCCTGCCCTACCGCATCGAGCTCGACGACAACCTCATCGAGAGCATCCGCAGCTTCGACGTGGACAGCCAGCGCTCGATCTACAAGGTAAACGAAGTCCGGCTGCTGCCGGCGCGTGAATACCCGCTGGATGAGGACGGCCAGACGCGGTTCCGCCGCAACTTCCGTGAGAAATTCGAGGGGGACCCCTCCCGCAGCCGCATCTACAAGGACATCTCGAAGGGCGTGCCCGCGGCCGGCATCGAGTACTATCTGCCGCTGTTCTTCGACAACACGGCGCTTATCACCGATTACCTGCCGCGCGACATGCTGTCGTGCGTGCAGCCGGGATTGCAGCAGGCCATCGAGCAATTCTGGAGCGACACGCACGCGCGCTTCGCGATGCTCCGCGGCGACCGCTCCCATCCCGTGCTGCCCCCGCACGACCTTTTTCTGACCACTGACGAATTCTTCGGCGCCATCAAGCCATTCGCCCGCGTCGAACTCACCACGGGAAGCGAAGCGGGACTCGGGGCTCGGGACTCGGGGCTCGACGCCGGAGCAAGAGCACAGGCCGTCGAGGGTCATCCTTCATCCTTCATCCTTCATCCTTCGCAAGCGGAGGCAGCAACGCAGCCATTGCCTCCGCTTGCGGTCGAGCGCCGCGCAGACGACCCTCTGCACCGCCTGCGCGCCTTCCGCGAGACCTTCACGGGCCGCGTGCTGGTGCTGGCGGAGAGCCCGGGCCGCCGCGAGACCCTGCTCGAGTACTTCGACCAGAACGGCCTGACGCCGGCGGTGGCAGAGGATTTCGCGCGGTTCGGCGTCTCGTCCGACCGATTCATGCTCTCGGTGGGCCCGCTGCACGCGGGATTCCTGCTCGCCGACCCACCACTCGCGATCATCACGGAGAACGAGCTTTATGCGCAGCAGGCGCGGCCACGGCGCGGGCGCGAGGCCGCGCAACGCGCCTCCCCGGAAGGCATGCTGCGCGATCTCTCCGAAGTCAAGGTCGGCGACCCGGTCGTGCACGAGAGCCACGGCATCGGCCGCTATACCGGTCTGGTCACCCTCAACCTCGGCGAGGGCGAAACTGAATTTCTCACACTGGAATACGCAGGTGGCGACAAACTCTACGTGCCGGTTTCGAGCCTGCAGCTCGTCTCGCGCTACAGCGGCGCGCCGGCGGAGGCGGCACCCCTGCACCAGCTCGGCAGCGGGCAGTGGGAAAAGGCGAAGAGCAAGGCCGCGAAGCAAGTCCGCGATACCGCCGCGGAACTGCTCGCGCTCTACGCCCGGCGCGCCTTGCGCCAGGGACATGCGTTCCAGGTGAAGGGCCACGACTACGACGCATTCGGCGAGGACTTCCCGTTCGAGGAAACGCCCGACCAGGCGGCCGCAATCAACGCCGTGCTGGAGGACCTGAAGAGCGGCAAGCCGATGGACCGCCTGATCTGCGGCGACGTCGGCTTCGGCAAGACGGAAGTCGCGCTGCGCGCCGCCTTCGTCGCGGTCGCCGACGGCAAGCAGGTTGCGGTGCTGGTGCCGACCACGCTGCTCGCCGAGCAGCACTTCAATACCTTTTCCGACCGCTTTGCCGACTGGCCGGTCAGGATCGCGGAGCTCTCGCGCTTCCGCACCGGGAAGGAGACGGCCGACGCGCTCGCGGGTCTTGCCGAGGGCCGCATCGACATCGCGATCGGCACCCACAAGCTGCTTTCCGGCGACGTGAGATTCAAGCAACTCGGGCTCGTCATCATCGACGAGGAGCATCGCTTCGGCGTCAGGCAGAAGGAGCGGTTGAAGGCCCTGCGCGCGGAAGTGGACGTGCTCACGCTCACGGCGACACCGATCCCGCGCACGCTTGCGATGTCGCTGGAGGGGCTGCGCGACTTCTCGGTCATCGCCACCGCCCCCGAGCGCCGGCTTGCGATCAAGACATTCGTCGCACGTCATAGCCGGCCGCTGATCCGCGAGGCGGCGCTGCGGGAGCTGAAGCGTGGCGGCCAGATCTACTTCCTCCATAACGACATCGACACGATCGACCATGCCGGGGAGACCCTGGCCAAACTCTTGCCGGAGGCCCGCATCCGCACCGCGCACGGGAGAATGCGCGAGCGCGAGCTCGAGCACGTGATGCGCGACTTCTACCAGCAGCGCTTCAACGTGCTCATCTGCACCACCATCATCGAAACCGGCATCGACGTGCCCACGGCCAACACCATCATCATCAACCGCGCCGACAAATTCGGGCTTGCCCAACTTCATCAGTTGCGGGG
>JBGQGU010000098.1:0-8989 GCA_041497655.1 Gammaproteobacteria bacterium | reverse complement strand
GGCCGAGCGGTTCGAATGCCGCGCTCGCGTCGAAATCGCGCGCCGAGCGGCAGGCCGCGCGCACCGTGCGCCAGCTCGTCACAAGGCCCACCCGCTCGTCCCGCTTGCAGCGCTCGAACAGGGCGCTGAAATAGTCGAAGCAGCCGCCGTGGTCGCACGCCGCCTGGCGCGCCAGCGCGCGCAGCGCCGGCTCGTCCGCGCACTGGGCGAGCGCGCGATAGAACACCGCGGCTTGGGCCGCCGTCACGCACAGGCCGAGTGCCTCCAGCGCGGGGCCCGCGCCGCGGCCTTCCAGCCCCGAGCGCGGACGGTAGGTCTCGTAGAACTCGTGGTAGGCGGCGCTCCAGTCAAACTCGGGCCAGGTTGCCTCGAGGTAGTCGCGCAGCCGGCGCCCGTGCCCAGCCCGCTGCGGCCACCAGACCTGCTCCAGCCAGAGCCCGACGTCGGGGCGCGCGGCAAACACCGGGTTAAGGCGGTTGACGTGCAGCGGCACGGCTGTCTCCAGAAAGGAGGCGGCGGCGAGACTGTGGAACAGCAGCCCGTTGAAGCGGACGATGGCGCGTGCCCGTGCCCGCTCGCCCTGTTTGCGTTGAGCCGTCCTGGTTGCGGTTGCTTGCATGGTTTCCTCCCTTGCGGATTGCCGCAGGCGGTGCCTGCGTGCGAGACCAGTATTGTTGCGGTGCAATATGGCCGGCAAGCACCCGATGCGACGTTGCTACCCGTGCGCCTGCCGGTATCATGTGGTGATACCGTGTCCGTGACCCGAAACTGCGAGCGCAAGCATGGCGACGAGCGCCGGCCTGGTGGACGTTCTGAAGCGCGAGCTGCGGACGCGCGGCATCACCTACGCGCAGGTGGCGCGCAAGCTCAACCTGAGCGAAGCGAGCGTGAAGCGCATGTTCTCGAGGAAGGACTTCAGCCTTAAGCGGCTGGACCAGGTCTGCCAACTCGCGGCGAGCGAGTTTTCCGATCTCGCCCGCGCGCTCTACCACGAGGAGAGCCTGATTTCCCAGCTCACCCCCGAGCAGGAAAAGGAAGTCGTCTCCAACCGGAAGCTGTTCCTGGTGGCGGTGTGCGTGCTGAACCACGTCAGCTTCGACCAGATCACCTCCGTCTACGACGTCTCGAGGGCGGAGTGCATCCAGCTGCTCGCCCGGCTCGACCGCCTGGGGTTCATCCAGTTGCAGCCCAACAACCGTATAAAGCTGCTGGTGTCGCGGAACTTCTCCTGGTTGCCGGATGGCCCGATCCAGCGCTTCTTCAACCAGCAGGCCCACACCGAGTACTTCCGCTCGCGTTTCGACCGCCCGGACGAGTTCATGGTGGTGGTGAACGGCATGCTGTCCCGCAACTCGAGCGCGGCGGTTGTCACGCGGCTGAAGCGCGCCGTCCGCGAGTTCTCGGAGTTGCACAACGAGGACGCCCGGTTGCCGCTCACCGAGCGCTCGGCGATGAGCCTGCTGGTCGCCATCCGGCACTGGGAACTCGCGGCATTTGCTGAATTGCGGCGGCGCAAGCCGCCGCAATTTGGGATCCAAAGCAGCGATCGAAAAGCGTAGTGGTAGTACGAGCAGGTACCTATCGCATGCCACACCGCATCACGCGGCACATCGGGAGAAAGACATGAGAAAGAATGCAGTTCTGACACTCATACTGTTATTTGCCGCCGCGCTACCCGGTCTGGCGCTGTCACAGGCTGTCTCCAAGCAAGCGGCGGCAAATCCCGCGACCGCCCGGGCGACCTTTGCCGGCGGCTGCTTCTGGTGCATGGAGGAGGTCTACGAAAAGGTGCCCGGTGTGATCGCGGCCGTCTCCGGCTACATGGGCGGGCATGTCAAGAACCCGACTTACGAGCAGGTTTCGGCCGGGCGCACCGGGCACGCGGAAGTGGTGCAGGTCGAGTACGACCCCGCCAAGGTGAGCTACGCCCGGCTGCTGGAAGTGTTCTGGCGCAACATAGACCCGACCCAGAAAAACGCGCAGTTCTGCGATTACGGTTCGCAGTACCGCAGCGGCATCTTCTATCACGATGAGGAGCAAAAACGGTTCGCGGAGGCGTCGCGCGCAGAGCTCTTAAAGCACAAGCCGTTCAAAGGCGAGATCGCCACCGAAATCACGAAATCGTCCCAGTTCTATCCCGCCGAGGACTATCACCAGGACTTCTATCTGAAGAACCCGACGCGTTACAAGTTCTACAAGAGCGGCTGCGGCCGCGACGCGCGATTGAAGCAGCTGTGGGGTTGAGCGGGCAGTTGGAACGGCACTAGACCAGCGTCACGCGCGCGAACTTGCGTTTGCCGACCTGAAGCACGACGTGGGCGCCCCTGGCGAGCTGGTGCGCCTTGTCGCTCACCTTCTCGCCGTTCACCCTCACCCCGCCCTGCTCGATCATGCGCAGAGCCTCCGAGGTGCTGGCAGTGAGCCCCGCCTGCTTCAGCACCTGGGAGAGCGGAAGACCGGCACTCTTCGCGGTGAGCTTCACCTCGGGCAGGTCTTCGGGAACCTCATGGTGGGTGAAGCGCGCAATGAAATTCGTCGCGGCAAGCTGGGCTGCGTTACTTCCATGGAAACGCGCCACGACCTCCTGAGCGAAGTCAAATTTCACGTCGCGTGGATTGCCGCCTTGCTCAACTACCCGTTTTTTTTCCTTTATCTTTTGAGGCAATTCAAAAGATAGCAGCTCGATGTAGCGCCACATCAGCTCATCCGAGATCGACATCAGTTTGCCGAAGATCTCGCCGGGCGGCTCGGTGATGCCGATGGTATTGCCGAGCGACTTCGACATCTTGTTGACGCCGTCGGTACCCTCCAGCAGCGGCAGGGTGAGGATGCACTGCGGCGGCTGGCCGTGCTCCTTCTGCACCTCGCGGCCCATCAGCAGGTTGAACTTCTGGTCGGTGCCGCCGAGCTCGAGGTCCGCTTTGAGCGCCACCGAGTCGTAGCCCTGCACCAGGGGATAGAGGAACTCGTGGATCGCGATCGGCTGCTGGGCGCGGTAGCGCTTGTCGAAGTCGTCGCGCTCGAGCATGCGCGCCACGGTGTGCTTCGCCGCGAGCCGGATCAGGCCAGCGGCATTCATCCCGTCCAGCCACGCCGAGTTGAACACCACCTCGGTGCGGTTGCGGTCGAGGATCTTGAACACCTGGTCGGTGTAGGTTTTCGCGTTCGCCTGCACCTCCTCGCGCGAGAGCGGCGGCCGCGTCGCGTTCCGGCCCGAGGGATCGCCGATCATGCCGGTGAAATCTCCGATCACGAACAGGACGTGATGCCCAAGGTCCTGCAGCTGGCGCAGCTTGTTGATGAGCACCGTGTGCCCGAGATGCAGGTCCGGGGCGGTGGGATCGAACCCGGCCTTCACCCGCAGCGGCCGTCCCGCCGCGAGCTTTCCGCGCAGTTCGGATTCGACCAGCAGCTCGTTCGCGCCGCGCCGGATGATCTGGAGTTGTTGCTCTATGGAGGTCATGGTGCCAGCCGGCCGGCACTGTGCGTTATTTCACGATGCAAAATTGGGTTTGCCGCAGCGGGCGATTCTGCTAAGCTGGCCGCACCGTAAAAACATCAGGGAAATCATGCAGCAAGGGAATGGCGTGATTGTAGCAGCCCCCAGGAAGTTTGTCGGGCGCGAGTCCGGCAAGTTTCTCGTGCAGCTCATTGCCGGATCGCGGCTCTGCCGCGCGGCCGCGGCGCTCGTGCTGCCGTTCGTCGGCGTGGTGGCCGCGTTCGGCATCGCGCCCGATACCGTCACTGAACCGGCGGCGCAGACGCCGGTCGTGCTGGAGCTTGCGCTGCCCGCCCCCCGCTCCGGGAGCGTCCCCGCCGAGGGTTACTGGCGCGAAGAGCGCATCCAGCGCGGCGATACGCTGGCGGCCCTGCTGGTGCGGCTCGGCGCCGAGGACCCGGAAGCGCTGCAGCATCTGCGCAGCGCGCGCTCGGCGAGGGCCCTCTACCAGCTGGTCCCGGGCAGGATAGTAGGCGCGCAGATCACCGCGGAAGGGCGGTTGCTCGTGCTGCGCTACCGCAACGGCGGCAACGTGCTCACCGTGGAGCGCCGTGGCGACGGCATCAGCGTCGTCGAGCAGCCGGCTGATCTCGAGCGGCGCGTGCTAATGAAATCCGCCGAAATCCGCAGCTCGCTCTTCGCCGCGACCGACGCTGCCGGGCTCTCCGATGCGATCGCGACGCAGCTCGCGGACATCTTCTCCACCGACATCGATTTTCACCGCGACCTGCGGCGCGGCGATCATTTCTCGGTGATCTACGAGATGTTCCACGACCGGGGCGAACCGGTGCGCGTGGGCCGCGTGCTGGCCGCGGAGTTCATCAACGTCGGCCGTCTGTATCGCGCGGTCTACTTCCAGTACGACGATAAGAGGGGCGGCTACTACACGCCCGACGGCAGGAACATCCGCAAGGCTTTCCTGCGCTCCCCGCTCGAATATTCGCGTATCGCCTCCGGATTCACCCACTCGCGATTCCATCCGATCCTGGGCCAGTGGCGCGCGCACCGGGGCATCGACTACGCCGCTCCCCACGGCACCCGCGTCAAGGCCACGGGTGACGGCGTGGTCGAGTTCGCGGGACGGGATCATCGTGGCTACGGCAACCTGGTGGTGCTGCGCCACCAGTCGAAGTACACCACCTGGTACGGCCATCTCTCCGGATTCGCCAGCGGCCTCCGCAAAGGCATGCGCGTCGCCCAGAGCGAAACCATCGGCTACGTCGGCGCAACCGGCCTCGCCACCGGCCCGCACCTGCACTACGAGTTCCGCATCAACGACGTGCACCAGAACCCCCTGCGCGTGGTGATGCCCGCCGCGCCGCCTATCAGCGCCGAGCTGAAGCCCGCGTTCGAGGCGGATGTCGCGCCCATGGTGCAGCATCTCAAGCTGCTGCGCAGTACTCATCTCGCGCGGCTCGACTGAAGCGGTGAGCAATAAACGGTGATCGGTAATACGCGCTCAGCTTATTGCTCACCGCTTAAACAGAGTCTGATACCGTTCAGCCCTTTGCGATGCCCGAGCTTTATATCGGGTTGATGTCCGGCACCAGCCTCGACGGCGTTGACGCAGTGCTTGCCACTGCACGCGGGAAGCAATTCCAACTTCTGGAAAGCGTCCATCTTTCGTACCCGGCAAGGCTGCGGTTGCGCTTGCTTGCCCTGCAGCAGCACGGTAACAACGAGCTGCACCGCGCCGCGGTCCTCGCGAACGAGCTGTCCGACCTCTACGCCGGCGCCGTGCGCCGGCTGCTCGCCCGCGCCGACGTGGGCGCGCGGGCCGTTGCCGCGATCGGCTGCCACGGGCAAACCGTGCGCCATCGTCCCGGCGAGGGCTACACGCTGCAACTCGTCAACGGAGCGCGGCTGGCGGAACGATCCGGCATCACCGTCGTCTGCGACTTCCGCAGCCGCGACGTCGCTGCTGGCGGCGAAGGCGCGCCGCTCGCGCCCGCGTTCCACCGCGCGCTGTTCGAAACTGCGCGCCGCGGCCGCGTCATCGCCAACGTGGGCGGCATCGCCAACCTCACCGTGCTCCCGGCGCGCGGCACCGTGACCGGCTTCGACTGCGGGCCGGGCAACTGCCTGCTCGACGCCTGGATCATGGAACGGTGCCGCAAACGCTACGATCACGACGGGGCATGGGCGGCACGCGGCACCGTTAATCCGCGGCTGCTCAAGAAACTGCTGTCACATCCATTCCTGCGGCGCCGGCCCCCGAAGAGCACGGGACGCGAAGAATTCAATCTGGCTTGGGTGAAACGGGCGCTCACGGGGCAGGAGCGCGCAGTGGACGTGCAGGCGACATTACTGGAGCTGACAGCGACCGCGATCGTTCAGGCGGTACGGACCCACTGCCAGAAGGCAGGCGAAATCTATCTCTGCGGTGGCGGCGCGCGGAACCGCGCGCTGTTTCTGCGCCTCGTCGCGCACCTGCCCGACAAGCTCATCACGACCACCAGCGCGCTGGGAGTTGCGCCCGAGCATGTCGAACCGCTCGCCTTCGCCTGGCTCGCGCGCCAAGCTCTGAAGCGCAAGCCGGGGAGTCTTCCTGCGGTGACCGGCGCCCGCGGGCCGCGCGTGCTGGGCGCCATTTACCCCCAAGTGACTGGCCGGTGAATCGTGACTGGTGACTGGGCGGCAAATAAAAAAGGCGGCATAGCCGCCTTTTCATTGATGATTAATGGCCTGCTTAGGCCGAGAAGGATGACCCGCAGCCGCAGGTCGATGTCGCGTTCGGGTTCTTGATCACGAACTGCTCGCCCTCGACGTTCTGCTGGTAGTCGATTTCCGCGCCCGCCAGGTACTGCAGGCTCATGGGATCGATCAGCAGCATCACGCCGCCCTTTTCCATGCGGGTATCGTCGTCGCCCGCTTCCTCGTCAAAGGTGAATCCGTACTGGAAGCCGGAGCAGCCGCCCCCCTGGACGAACACGCGGAGCTTGAGGTTGGGATTACCCTCGTCCTCGATCAGCCGCTTCACCTTGGCCGCCGCGGCATCGGTAAACACCAGCGCTTCGGGAATTTTCTCGGTCATCGTGTTCATTCGACACTCCTGCATTAAATAGACTACCTGGAACCCGCCTTACTCCGCTGTCGCCGGCTTCAACTGGACCACGTTTTCAGACTTGCCGTCGCTCTGGTAAACCAGCCTCCCCTGCACCACTGCGCCGAGCTGAATTTCCAGCGTCTTGTAGTGCACATCCCCTGTGACATTCGCCTTGGGCTGCAGTTCCACGTATTCCGCGGCGTGTACCGGTCCGACCACGGTACCGTTGATCACCACGTGGGAAACGCGGATTTCGCCCTCGATCTGCGCCTGCTCGGAGAGCACCAGCGTGCCGGGCTGGCCGTCCGCCGCGATCACGTCGCCGCGCACGCGCCCGTCCACGCGCAAGCCCCCCGCGAAGGTGATGTTGCCCTCGACGGTGGTGCCGGCGCCGATCAGGCACTCGATATTGTTATGGGGCTTGCTGCCACCCTTGCCGCCGAACATGCCCATTTTCCTCAGGAAAGGCTCACTGAATGCGATAGTTTAGGCGTAATGGAGCCGATTTCAAAGACCCGCACCTGCAAGCTCTTGACGACTGTCCCGGGCGCCACCTTGAACGTGCCCTCCACGCGCTGGAAAAACTTGAAGTTGACCTGATACTCCTTGGCGCTCTTCTGCTCCTCCAGCGGCAGGGTGACCACGAACTTGCGGTCGCCCTGCTCGAGGTTCACCACGAACTGCAGCGTTCCCTGGAACTCCTTCACCCGTTGCCCGCTCTGCACCAGCAACAGGCGGTAGCGGTATTCACCCGGCAGCGAATCGGGCTGCACGCGAAAGCGGTTGATGCTGAGCCCCATCTCCTTTTCGCCAGAGGCCATCAGCGACTGGAAGAACCCGAGGTCCTCCTTGAGCGCGGCGTTTTCCTCGGCCAGCAATTTCACCTGCCTGCCAAGGTCGCCGTAAGTAGCGCGATCGATCTGCAGCTGTCGCTCGGCGGCGGCTACCTGCGCCCGCAGTTCGATGATCCGGGCATCACGGTTCTGGATTTCCTCGCTCATCTGGGCAATCGCGCGCGCCGCCTCGCTCTGGCGGAACCCGGCGAGCTCCATGCCGTATTCGTAGGTGGTCCAACCCACCCCGACCACCAGCCCACCGAGCGTGATATAGCCGAGCCAGCGCCAGTACCACGGCACGTGCGCGCGCACCGCCACCCGCGGCGCGAAGATCCCGAACCTGCGCCGCAACGTGCGGATGAACTGCGCCATTAGGAAACTCCGATCTTCAGGGCAGCAGAGCGAGCTGCCCAAGCCCGGTCGTCTCCGGCAACCCGAACATGATGTTCATATTCTGCACCGCCTGGCCCGAGGCGCCCTTCACCAGGTTGTCGATGACGGATAGTACTACCACGATATCGCCCCCGCGCGGTTGGTGCACCGCGATGCGGCAGGTGTTTGCACCGCGTACCGAGCGCGTGTCGGGGTGGCTGCCGGCGGGCATCACGTCCACGAACGCCTCCCCGGCGTAGCGCTTCTCGTACATCGCCTGCAGATCGGCCCTGGCCGTGATCCTTGCATAAAGCGTCGCGTGGATGCCGCGGATCATGGGCGTGAGGTGCGGCACGAACACGACGTTGACCGCCCGGCCGGCGGCCCGCTCGAGACCCTGCACGATCTCGGGATGGTGGCGATGCCCCGGCACGCCGTAGGCCTTGAAGTTATCGGAGGCCTCGGCGAGCTGCGTGTGCACCTCGGCCTTGCGCCCGGCGCCGGAGGCGCCGGACTTCGCGTCGGCGATGAGGTGGTCGAGGTCGGCGATGCCGGCCTCGACGAGAGGCAGAAAGCCGAGCTGCACCGCCGTCGGATAGCAGCCGGGGTTGGCGACGATGCGCGCCTCCCGTATCCGCTCGCGGTTCACTTCCGGCAATCCGTAGACGGCTTCCGCCACGAGTTCCGGGCACGCGTGCTTGACGCCGTACCACTGCTCCCACAGCGCGACATCCCGGATGCGGAAGTCGGCCGCGATGTCGATGACGCGCACGCCGGCGTCCACCAGCGCCCGCGCCTGCTCCATGGCGACGCCGTTGGGCGTCGCGAAAAAGACCAAGTCGCACGCGGAGAGGCCCGCCTTCGCGGGGTCGGAGAACTTGAGCCCCACTCTGCCGCGCAGGTTGGGGAACAGCTCCGCCACCCCCATGCCCGCCTCCTTGCGCGAGGTGATGGCGGCGAGTTCGCAGTGCGGGTGCTGGGCAAGCAGGCGCAGCAGCTCGACGCCGGTATAACCGGTGCCCCCCACGATGCCCACCCTGATGCCGTTCTTCACCATCACGCGTTCCCAGGCTACAGACAACAAAGCCGCCCGCAGGCGGCTTTGCTGCGAACAATAAATGCTAGCGTTTCGAGAACTGGTGGCGCCGGCGCGCCTTGTGCAGGCCCACTTTCTTGCGCTCGACCGCGCGCGCGTCACGCGTGACCAGTCCCGCCTTCTTGAGCGCGGGCTTGAGC
>JBGQGU010000097.1:0-8996 GCA_041497655.1 Gammaproteobacteria bacterium | reverse complement strand
GAGGCATCTCCTGGAACGGAGCTGCGCGCGCTTCAGGGAGAGGCCGGCGATCGCCAACATGGGTGTCGAGCTGAGCTACGGCGAGCTCGACCGCCTGTCGCGCGACTTCGGCGCCTTTCTGCGCAGCGAGCTCAGGCTCGAACCGGGGGATCGCCTGGCGATCATGCTGCCCAACGTGCTCCAGTATCCCGTCGCCCTGTTCGGGACCCTGCGCGCCGGCCTGACCGTCGTCAACGTCAATCCGCTCTACACCGCCAGCGAGCTCGAGCATCAGCTCGCCGATTCGGGCGCCAGGGCGATCGTCGTGCTCGAGAACTTCGCCCACACCGTCGAGCAGGTGCTCGCGCGGGGCCGCGTCGAGCACGTGATCGTGACGCGGCTCGGCGACCTGTTCCCTCCGGCGAAGCGCTGGCTCGTCAATTTCGCCGTGAAATACCTGAAGCGCATGGTCCCGCGATGGGACATTCCCGTCGCGGTGGATTTCCGCGAGGCGCTGAAGCGGGGTGCGCTGCAGCCGCCCGGCGATGCCCGCATCGGTCCCGATGATATCGCCTTCCTGCAATACACCGGCGGCACCACGGGCCGCCCCAAGGGCGCGATGCTCACCCACGGCAACATGGTCGCGAACGTGGAGCAGACGGCCGCGTGGATCCGCATCCTGCTGAAGGAAGGCGAGGAAACCGTGATCACCGCCCTTCCGCTCTACCACATCTTCGCCCTCACCGCGAACCTGCTCGTGTTCCTGAAGCTCGGCGGCACGAACGTGCTCATTACCAATCCGCGCGACATCCCGCGCTTCGTCGCGGAGCTGCGGAAGACGCGATTCACCGCGATCACCGGCGTGAACACGCTCTTCAACGCGCTGCTCGACGCGCCGGGCTTCGACGCCGTGTGCGCTGCGAGCCGCGGCGTCCTCAAGGTCGCGGTCGCCGGCGGCATGTCGGTGCAACGCTCGGTCGCCGAGCGCTGGCAGCGGGCGACCGGAATACCGCTCGTCGAGGGCTACGGGTTGACCGAGGCCTCGCCCATCGTGTGCGGCAACCGCTTCGACACCGGCGAATTCACCGGCAAGATCGGGCTCCCCGTCCCCTCCACGGAGGTCGCCATCCTCGACGAGCACGGCGCCGAGGTCGCGCCCGGCGAGACCGGCGAGATCTGCGTGCGCGGACCGCAGGTGATGCGCGGCTACTGGAACGCTCCCGAGGAAACAGCCAACGTCTTCACCCGGGAGGGCTGGTTGCGGACCGGCGACATGGGACAGATGGACGGGCGCGGCTTCGTCGAGTTCATCGAGCGCCGCAAGGACGTGATCGTGGTCTCCGGCTTCAAGGCCTACCCCACCGAGATCGAGGACGTCGCCATGCTGCACCCAGGCGTGAAGGACGCCGGCGCGGTGGGCGTGCCGGACGCGAGGAGCGGCGAGGCCGTCGCGCTCTACGTGGTGAAGAAGGACCCGGGACTCACCGCCGAAGCGCTGCTCGAGCACTGTGGCAGGCATCTCACCGGCTACAAGCTGCCGCGGCGCATAGAATTCCGGGAGCAACTGCCCAAGACCGTGGTCGGCAAGATCCTGCGGCGCCGGCTCAAGGAAGAGGCGATGGCCGGCCGTGGCTGAATACCCCGGGCATCTCGCCCGCACGCGCCGCCTGTTCGACGGGCGCACGGTGACGATCCGCCCGGTCCGGCCCGACGATTTCGCCCGCGAGCGCCGCTTCCTCGATGGGCTGTCCGGAGAGAGCCTGTACCTGCGCTTCCAGAAGTGGGTCAGCGCACCGAACGAGAAACTGGTCCATTTCCTGACCGACATCGATTACGATCGGCACATGGCATTCGTCTGTGCCGCGCCCGGGGGCGACGCCGAGGAAGTGGTCGGCGAGGCGCGCTACGTGGTGAATCCGGACAACGCGAGTTGCGAGTTCGGCGTCATGATCGCGGACGGCTGGCACCACACCGGCATCGCGGGACTGCTGATGGAGGCGATCATCGGCACCGCCCGCAGCCGCGGCGTGAAAAGCATGGAGGGGCAGGTGCTCAGCAGCAACGCCACCATGCTCCGCTTCGCGCGCGGGCTGGGGTTCAAGGCGGAAGCGGTGCCCGACGACCTGACCATCCGGCGCGTCGTGAAGAAGCTCTAAGCCCGCCATCCGCAGGCGGGCCGGTCACACCGCGTGTTCGGGAAACGGGGAACGGCAGTCGAGCGGCCAGTGCTGTTGCAGGGTTTCGAGCACGTGGAGGTCGAAATCGTGCGAGCGGTGCACCCACGCCGCCTGGCTCAGGTCGAGCTTGCCGAGCCGCTTGCTGCGCACGGCCACGTGACCGAGGATGAGGCCCATCCGGCCGTACGCGTCGCGCTCTGACTCGATTTGCGTATCGTCCTCGAACACCAGCCATTCGGCCGCGAACATGCCCTGAAGCCGGTCCAGTTCGTGCGCGGCCGCATCGTCGATCGCTACGGGCTTGTCGAGCGCCGGCTCGCGCGCCGAGTACAGATACCTCCAGCCGCCGTAGAGATCCATGCCTTTGGTCGCATAGAAACGGGTCGGCTTGGACGTGAAGTGGCTCTCGAGCTTGAAATAGGCGGAGTGAAACTCGGAGTCGCGCGCCCCGATCCACCAGCCGTAAACGTCGTCGCCGCGCTCGACATAGAAGAGCGCGCACATCACTCCGACGCCGTACGGCGCATACGCAATGAAGCTCCGGGGTGTGGTCATGACGGTTCCTCGGGTTGGGAGGCGGGCCGCTTCGATCATCGCGCGCCTAGCAGCCTGTCGGACTTAGGTGTCGGACAGGCTGCTAACAGCAAAACCGCCTGCGCATTTCGAATGAAACCCCGGATAGCGACCCTTAATGGCCGCCACAGGGCGAACAAGTAAGCTCGAAATGAAGTTTTCATTGATTTTTGCCTCGATTTTCGTGCAGGCGGTTTTGCATAAGGAGTTTGTCGGAGCTCAGTCCGACAAACTCCTAGAGTGATAGCCTAGGGGTTTCGGGCCGCCTGCCGCTTGACCTGGATCAAGCCCCGCCGTGCCGTGGCAAAAAGATCCCCTGTGCCAGCATCAGGCCGCTCCGCTCCGGCGCGCGAGATAGTCCACCGCGCTGTCGAGCGTCGCGAGCTGGGCGTAATCACTCTCGGGGATGTCGATACCCAGGGTCTCGTGCAGCCGGATGATCACGTTGAGGAAATCCATCGAATCGAGATCGATCTGCTCGCGCAGCGACGCGCCGGGCGCGATGCCGGCCGGATCGGTCTCCGGCGCGATCGCGCACAGCGTATCGAGGATCGCGCTGCGGATTTGCGCCCGGGACAACGCGCTCATCGCAGTTTCTCCGGCTCCTGCAGCAGCCGCGCGAGCGCGGCGAGAAACAGCCCGCCCCGGTGGCCGTCGCTCGCGCGATGGTCGGCCGACAGGGTCGCGGTCATGACCTTGCGGATCGCCACCGTCCCTTGGTGCGCCCACGCCCGCTCGGTGACCTTGCCGAGGCCGACGATCGCGACCTGGGGCGGGTAGATCACGCCGAACAAGCCTTCGACGCCCTGCTCCCCCAGGTTGGAGAGCGTGATGGTCGGATCGCTCATCTCGGAGCCGCGCAGCCGCCCGCCGCGCACTCGCGCCGTGACATCCCGCAGGTCCGCCATCAGCTCGTCCAGGTTCTTCTTGTCCGCATCGTGTATCGCCGGAGCGACGAGTCCCCCGCCGCGCATCGCGATCGCCATGCCAAGGTGCACCGCCGCGGACGGACGGAACGCGCCGTCGACCCAGAAGCCATTCAGCTCCGGCACCGCGCGCAGCGCGACCGCCACGGCTTTCATCAGCGGGACGACCGGCAACAGGCGCTCCGCTACGCCGCGTTTTACGTTTTCCGCAGCGAGCCACTCGGTCACCACCGTCACGTCGATGTCGGTCGCGAGATAGTAATGCGGGATCTCTCGCTTCGACCGGGACATGGCCGCCGCGATTGCCTTGCGCATCTGGGCATGCCAGTCAGGCGCCGCGGGCTTCGCTGCGGCCGCGGGCGCGGCCTTCATTGCGGCGGCGGCGCGCTCGACGTCCGCGCGTGAGATCACGCCCCCCGGTAGAGCGGGTTGCACCGACCAGGCGTCGATGCCCAGCTCCCCGGCGAGCTGGCGCGCCGAGGGAGAGATTCTTGCGCGCGCCGGAGCGGCCGGCGGAGGCGCGGTGCGCGGCGGTGCCGGCGCTGCGGCTTCCGGGCGCGGTGGGGGTTCGATGCGCCGGGCCTGCGCGACAGGCGCAGCCCCGAGAGCTTCGCCCGGCGCCCTCAGGAGCGCGAGCACCTCGCCGACCGGGACTTTCCGGCCCTTTTCGACGACCAGGCGATCCACCGTTCCGTTCTCCCAGATCTCGATCTCGATCGCGCCCTTCTGCGTCTCGACGACTGCAACGACCTGCCCGCGTTTGACTTCGTCGCCGGGCTTCACCAGCCATTCGACGAGCGTGCCCGCCTCCATGTCCGCCCCGAGCGTGGGCATGCGGAACTCAACCATGGCGGCCGGCGGTGCGCAAGGCGGACTCGACGATCGTGGCGACCTGCGGGATCGCCGCATCCTCCAGGTGCTTGGGATAGGGAATCGGCACTTCGGCGCTGCACACACGCGCGATCGGCGCATCGAGGTCGTAGAACGCCTCCTCCATGACGCGCGCCATGATCTCGCCGGCGAGGCTGCCGCTCTTCCAGCCCTCGTCCACGATCACCATGCGGTGCGTCTTCGAGAGTGAACCGAGCACCACGGGCATGTCGAGCGGCCGCAATGTCCGCAAATCGATCACCTCCGCGCTGACGCCCTGCCCGGCCAGCTGTGCGGCCGCCTCGAGCGTCTTGCCGAGCGAGCCGCCGTAAGTGACCAGCGTGAGGTCCTCGCCGGCGCGCCGCACTGCCGCGCGGTCGATGTCCACGGCGCCGGCGTCCGGCGCCAGCTCGCCTTCCAGGTTGTAGAGGAGCGCATTCTCGAACAGGATGACCGGGTCCGGGTCCAGCAGCGCGGTCCAGAGCATCCCCCGCGCGTCCTCGAGCGTGGCGGGCGTCACGATGCGGATGCCCGGGATGTGCGCGTACCACCCCTCGAAGCTGTGCGAATGCTGCGCGGCGAGCTGCCGCCCGGCGCCGGTTGCCATGCGGATCACAAGCGGGATGCTGAACTGGCCGCCCGACATGTGGCGGATGGTGGCCGCGTTATTGACGATCTGGTCGAGCGCGAGCAGGCTGAAATTGACGGTCATTACTTCAACGATCGGCAGCATGCCGTTCAGTGCTGCGCCGATGCCCGCGCCGACGAACGCCGACTCGGACAGCGGCGTGTCGCGTATGCGCTCCTCGCCGAATTCAGCCAGCAGTCCCTTGCTCACGGCGTAGCTGCCGCCGTAGCGCCCGACGTCCTCGCCCATGAGGAACACGCGCTCGTCGCGGGTGAGCGCCTCCCGCAATGCCTCGCGCAGCGCCTCCCGGTAGGTCGTGCGGATCCTGGCGGGCGCCTCGTTCATGCCGCTCTCCCCGTGTAGACGTCGCGCGCCAGGTTTTCCACCGGTTCCCAGCTTCCCGCTTCCGCAAAGGCGACGGCCCGGGCGATTTCATCCGCCACCTCCGCCTCGATCGCCGCCAGCGCCGGTTCATCGATCAAACCTTCCGCCTTGAGCCGGTTGGTGAACGTGAGGATCGGGCAGCGCGGCTTCCATTGCTCGACTTCCGCCTTGGTGCGGTACAGCTCCGCGTCGAACATGGAGTGGGCGCGAAAGCGATAGGTCCGGAACTCGAGGAACTGCGGCCCGCCGCCCGCGCGCACTTCCGCCGCCGCCTGGGCGGTCGCGTCCTTGACGGCAATGACGTCCATGCCGTCCACGGAGCGTGCCGGCATCTTGTAGCTGCGGGCCTTCTCGCACAGGTCCGTGTCCGCCTCGGAACGCTCGAGCGCCGTGCCCATGGCGTAGAGGTTGTTCTCGCACAGGAACAGCGCCGGGACCTTCCACAGCGAGGCCAGGTTGAGCGATTCGTGGAATTCGCCCTCGGCCACCGCACCCTCGCCGAAGAAGCACGCGGTCACCCGTGGGCGCCGCATCATGCGGTCGGCGAGCGCGAACCCGACGGCGAGCGGCAGGCCGCCGCCGACGATCGCGTTGCCGCCGTAGAAACGCGTCGCGGCGTCGAAGATGTGCATCGAGCCGCCGCGCCCGTGCGAGCAGCCCTCGACTTTTCCGTACATCTCCGCCATGATCGCGCCCGCCGGAATCCCGCGCACGAGCGCCTGACCGTGCTCGCGGTAGGTGGCGAGGATCGCGTCTTCCGGCCCGAACGCCCGCATCGCTCCCGCCGCCACCGCTTCCTCGCCGATGTAGAGATGGAGAAACCCGCGGATCTTGCCCGCGCTGTAGAGCTCGGCGCACTTCTCCTCGAAGCGCCGGATGCGCAGCATCTCCTTGAGCAGGCTGCGCCCGAGATCGCGGTCGAGCTTCATGCGGCACCGCTTTCGAGCGTGGACGTATCGCCTTCCGGCAACCCCAGCTCGCGCGCCTTCAACAGCCGCCGCATGATCTTCCCGCTGCGCGTCCTTGGCAGCGACGGCAGAAAGTCGATCTCCTTCGGCGCCACCGCGGCGCCGAGGCGCTTGCGCGCGAATCCGATCAGCTCGCGCCGCAGCGCCTCGTTCGGGTCGAAGCCCTGCTTGAGCGAGATGAAGGCCTTCACCGTCTCGTACTGCATCGGGTCGGGCTTGCCGATCACGCCCGCCTCGGCGACCGCCGGATGCTCCATCAGCGCGCTCTCCACCTCGAACGGGCCGATCAGGTGGCCGGAGGACTTGATCACGTCGTCCGCGCGGCCGACGAACCAGAAGTAGCCGTCGCTGTCCTGTTTCGCGAGATCGCCTGTGAGATACCACTCGCCGGCGAAGCATTTCCGGTAGCGCGCTTCGTCGTTCAAATAGCCGCGGAACATCGAGGGCCAGCCGCGCTTCAGCGCCAGCTCGCCCTGGACGCCCGGCTCGGCGATGACCTCGACCGACGCCTCGCCGGTCTTGCGCACGATCGCCGCCTCGATGCCCGGCAGCGGGCGCCCCATCGAGCCCGGCTTGATGTCCATCGACAGGTAGTTGGCGATCATGATCCCGCCGGTCTCGGTCTGCCACCAGTTGTCGTGGATCGGCAGCCCGAACGCCTCCATGCCCCAGAGCACCGCCTGGGGATTCAGCGGCTCGCCCACGCTCGCGACGAAGCGCAGGTCCGGGAACTCGTGGCGGCGCGCGGCCGCGGCCCCGCCTTTCATCATCATGCGCACCGCGGTGGGCGCGGTGTACCACACGCTCACGCGCTCCGACTTGAGGATCGAGTACCAGCGCTCCGCGTCGAAGTCGCCTTCGTCGATGATGCTCGTTACCGCGTTGGTGAGCGGGGACACGATGCCGTAGGAGGTCCCCGTGACCCAGCCGGGATCGGCCGTGCACCAGAAGACGTCGTCGGGACGCAGGTCGAGCGCGAGCTGCCCCGTGACGTGATGCGCGATCACCGCGCCGTGCACGTGCACCGCCCCTTTCGGCTTCCCGGTCGTGCCGCTGGTGAAGTGCAGGAGCGCGTGGTCTTCCGGTCCGGTCGGGGGGATGCGGAACGAGGTTTCGGCCGACGCCATGACCCGGGCGAAGTCGAGCACACCCGGTGCCTGCGGAATCTCCCCGCCCTCGCTCACCACGATGATGTGGCGCAGCTCGGGCAGGCGCTCCTTCAGTCCGGCGAGCTTCCTGCGGTACAGGCTCCCGGTCGTGACGAGCACCGACCCGCCGCCCATGCTGAGACGGGTGTGGATCGGTTCCGGCCCGAACGCCGAAAAGAGCGGCGATGCCACGCAGCGGTTCTTCAGCGCGCCGAGCACGGTGACGTAGAGCTCTGGAATGCGCCCGGCGAGGACGAACACGCGGCTTCCCGCGACGACGCCGAGCTGCTGCAGCGCGTTGGCAAACCGGTTCGAAAGCTCAGCCAGGTCCCGATAGGTGAAATCGCGCCGGCTCCCGTCCTTGCCGAGCCAGCGCAACGCCAGGTGCCCTGCGCGGGCTCCCGCGGCGTGACGATCCACCGCCTCATGGGCGATGTTGATGCCGCCGCCGGGCAGCCCCGACAGGCCCCGCGCCGCGCGGTCCCACGAAAAAGCGGCGCGCACCTTGGCATAGTCGTCCAGGTTGGGCGTCACGCGCCCGCGGGAGGCAGCCTTGCTGATGACTTCAGGAATGGCGCTGACCGTGGCGGATTCCGGCATTTTTCACCCTGCGATGGGATCCGCTGCTTATCACGTTCGCGCTTCGACTTCGTGCGGCCGGCTGTCGCCGGGCGCGGGCTTCGCGCCGTCGGCCGCGAAGATGGCGTCGCACAGGCGCTGGAGCATCGGCAGGCCGCGGACTTCGGTCTCGAACAGCGGCACGACGGCGCGGACGCTGCCGTCGAACTCCCGCCAGATCGTCCGCATGTGCTCCTGCTGCATGGCCACGCGGTTCTTGACGAACTCGGCGGCGTCTGGACCGACCGACGCAGGGTCGATGACCATGTTGACGAGGACGCCGCCCACGGGGATCCCGAAGTCCTTGAACCACTGGATGAAGCGCGTGACCACCGCGATGGGCAGCGCCTCGGGCAGAGTCAGGAAGTAGAACGCCGTGAGCGCGGGGTCTGTGAGGAGCACGCGCGCGTGCTCCATCCGGTCGCGGAAGGAGACGAGGTACTCCATCAGCGGGTCCGCCTCCTTTTTCTTCGTGAAGGAGAGCAGCTCCCGCAGTGTGCGCGCCTCCTCGCGGCTCTTCATCATCTTGTTGACCCACAGCGCGTACACCTTCGACATGCCGAGCAGGCGCCGCGCGTTGGCGGTGGGCGCGGTGTCGAAAACGTAGACGTCGTACTCGTTCTTGAACATGAGGTCGATCATGTTCTCGAACATCGCCGACTCCTCGAACGCGGGGTTCATCGTCGCGGTCTCGACGAACTCGTCGGCCTTGGTGGTGATGTCGG
>JBGQGU010000096.1:0-9016 GCA_041497655.1 Gammaproteobacteria bacterium | reverse complement strand
GCGGCGGGGGCGGTCTTCCGCGACGTGCTGGACGGAAACTTCTACAACGGGTCGGTCTACACCTGGCTCGCGTCGGGCAACGTCCGCTTCGAGATCGGCTTCCTGATCGATCGCCTCTCCGCCACCATGATGCTGGTGGTGTCGTTCGTGTCGCTGATGGTGCATATCTATACCATCGGCTATATGGCGGACGACCCCGGTTACCAGCGCTTCTTCAGCTACATCTCGCTGTTCACGTTTTTCATGCTGATGCTGGTGGCCGCCAACAACTTCCTGCAGCTGTTCTTCGGCTGGGAAGGCGTGGGGCTGATGTCCTATCTCCTGATCGGCTTCTGGTACCAGCGCCCGAGCGCGACCTACGCCCAGCTGAAGGCGTTCCTGGTGAACCGCGTCGGCGATTTCGGGTTCCTGCTGGGGATAGCGCTGGTTCTCATGTACTTCGGCACGCTCGACTACTCCACCGTGTTCGGCGCAGCGCGCACGCTCGGGGCCAATACCATCGAGATCTTCCCCGGCGCGGCGTGGTCGCTGATGACCGTGATCTGCCTGCTGCTCTTCGTCGGCGCGATGGGCAAGAGCGCGCAATTCCCCTTGCACGTATGGCTGCCCGACTCGATGGAGGGCCCGACCCCGATCTCGGCGCTGATCCACGCCGCGACCATGGTGACGGCGGGCATCTTCATGGTTGCGCGCATGTCGCCGCTCTTCGAGCTGTCGGAAACCGCGCTTTCCGTGGTGATGGTGATCGGGGCGATCACTGCGCTCTTCATGGCGCTCATCGCCATCGTGCAAAACGACATCAAGCGCGTGGTCGCCTATTCGACGCTGTCGCAGCTCGGCTACATGACCGTTGCGCTCGGCGCCTCCGCCTACGCGGCGGGAATCTTCCACCTCGTCACCCACGCCTTCTTCAAAGCGCTGCTGTTCCTGGGGGCGGGGTCGGTGATCATCGCGTTGCACCACCAGCAGGACATGCGGAAAATGGGTGGCCTGAAAAAATACATGCCGGTCACCTACTGGACGCTCCTCACCGGAGCGATCGCGAGCGCCGGCATTCCCGGTTTCGCCGGCTTTTTCTCCAAGGACGCGATCATCGAAGCGGTGCACCTGTCGCAGACGCCGGGCGCGGGCTTTGCCCATTTCGCGGTGCTTGTCACGGTATTCGTGACCGCGCTCTACACCTTCCGGCTTGTCTTCATGACGTTCCACGGCGCAGAGCGCTTTCGCGACGACCGCGGGAGCCATCACGAGGAGCAGGGTCACGGGAAGGGGAGCGATAGCGCGCATGGCCCCGCGCCTGCGCGCAAGGATCATGGACGGGACACGGCTTCGGGCGCAGGCGTTGCATCCGTCTCCGGGGTCACATCCCCTAAAGGGGCCCCTGTTCCGCCCTCCGACGGCGCGCCTCATGAATCCCCCGCGGTCGTAACGGTACCCCTTGTCCTCCTTGCGATTCCCTCGATCTGCGCCGGCTGGGTGATCGGGCCGATGCTATTCGGCGGCTATTTCGGCAGCGCCATCGTCGTCGCTCCCGCGCACGATGTGCTGGCGCAGATGGGGAGGGACTTCCAGGGTGTCCCCGCGATGATGATCCATGCCCTCGGCACGGCGCCGTTCTGGCTCGCCATCGGGGGCGTCGCCGCCGCAGCCTATCTCTACCTCCTGCGGCCGGACTTGCCCGCGGTCATCAAGGAAAAGGCGGGCGTGGTCCACACCATCCTCGAGCGCAAGTACGGCTTCGACGAGGCCTACCAGTGGCTCTTCGGTGACGGCGCGGTGCGCTTTGGCAACGGGCTGTGGAAAGGGGGCGACGTGGCGGTGATCGACGGTGTGCTCGTCGACGGCTCGGCGCGCGCGGTGGGCTGGTTCGCCGCGGTGATCCGCTACCTGCAGTCCGGGTATATCTATCACTACGCCTTTGCCATGATCGTCGGCATCCTGATCCTGCTGACGATGACTTTCATCGCCTGATCCAGTCATGCTCGGATTCAACCTGCTCAACCTAGCGATCTGGATCCCGATCCTCGCCGGGGTCGCGGTGCTCGCTACCGGCTCCGACCGCAATGCCGGCGCAGCGCGCCTGATCGCGCTCGTCGGGGCCGTGCTCGGCCTGGTGGTGACAGTGCCGCTCTACACGGGCTTCGACCCGCTGGCGAGCGGCTTTCAGTTCACCACTACCACGCCGTGGATCGAGACCTTCAACGTCAATTACCACCTCGGCATCGACGGCGTCTCGCTGCTGCTGATCCTGCTCAACAGCTTCACCACCGTGCTGGTCGTGATCGCCGGCTGGGACGTGATCCGGGAGCGCGTGGCCCAGTACCTGGCCGCGTTCCTGTTCCTGTCCGGGTTCATGAACGGCGTGTTTTCCGCCCTCGATGCGTTGCTGTTCTACGTGTTCTTCGAGGCGACGTTGATCCCGATGTTCATCATCATCGGCGTGTGGGGCGGGCCGAACCGGGTCTACGCGGCGTTCAAGTTCTTCCTCTACACGCTGGCGGGCTCGCTGCTTACTCTGGTGGCCCTCATCTACCTTTACAACGTCTCGGAGGGCAGCTTCTCGCTGCTCGACTTCTACCGGCTGCCGCTGCCGCTGGTACCCCAGATCCTGATCTTCCTCGCGTTCATGACGAGCTTCGCAGTCAAGGTGCCGATGTGGCCGGTGCACACCTGGCTGCCGGACGCCCACGTCGAGGCCCCGACCGGAGGCTCGGTGGTGCTCGCCGCGATCATGCTGAAGCTCGGCGCCTACGGCTTCATCCGGCTGTCGCTGCCGATCGTGCCCGACGCCAGCCACGCGCTCGCCGGGTTCGTGATCGCGCTGTCGCTGATCGCGGTGGTGTACATCGGGCTGGTCGCCCTGGTGCAGGCCGACCTGAAGAAGCTGATCGCGTATTCCTCGATCTCGCACATGGGATTTGTCACGCTCGGCATCTTCATCTTCAACGTTCACGGCATGGAAGGCGCGGTCATCCAGATGATCTCGCACGGCTTCATCTCGGGCGCTCTGTTCCTGTGCGTGGGCGTGCTCTACGACCGGATGCACTCGCGGAGAATCGCCGATTACGGCGGCGTCGTTAACACCATGCCGGTGTTCGCCGCGCTGTTCATGCTGTTCGCGATGGCGAATTCCGGCCTTCCCGGCACCAGCGGCTTCGTCGGGGAGTTCCTGGTGATCGTGGGCGCGGTCAAGACCAACGTCTGGTACGCGGCAGCGGCCGCCACTACGCTGGTGTTTGGCGCAGGCTACACGCTGTGGATGTACAAGCGCGTGATCTTCGGCGCGGTCGCCAACTATCACGTCGCTGGCCTGGCGGACCTGAACGCGCGCGAATTCCTCGTGCTGGGGCTGCTCGCGCTGGCGGTGCTGGCGATGGGTGTCTGGCCCAATCCGTTTGCCGAGGTGCTGCATGTCTCGGTGAACGACCTGCTGAACCACGTTGCCCAGAGCAAGCTGCCCTAGTGCCGTTCCAACTATCTGCGGCTATCCGAATCGCCCCCAATCGGGGAAGATTCCCCGCGCCCGGTACCTGCTCCACTTGGCGAAACAAGTTGGAACGGCACTAGAGTCCGAAACAGAATCAACAAACATTAGCCGCAGATACGCGATCTTAGGGAAAAAGAGAGTCAGCGATGCAGTACATAACGCCGCTTCTGCCCGCCTATCCCGAGCTGTTCCTGCTCGGGATGGTGTGCGTGATCCTGGTCGCGGATCTCTTCGTGAGCGATGACAACCGCATCGTCACCTACGCCCTCACCCAGGCGACCCTGGTCGGCTGCTTCCTGCTCACCTATCTCACCGCGGCCATCGAGCCGGTCACCACCTTCAGCGACATGTTCGTGGACGACCTCATGTCGGACGTGCTGAAGCTGCTGGTCTACCTCGGGGTCATGGTAATGCTGGTCTACTCGCGGCCCTACATCGCGGCGCGCGGCATGTTCCGCGGCGAGTTCTTCGTGCTGGTTCTGTTCGCCACCCTGGGCATGATGGTCATGATTTCGGCGAGCCACCTGCTCACGCTCTACCTGGGGCTCGAGCTGTTTTCACTGTCCCTCTACTCGTTGGTGGCGCTGCAGCGCGATTCCGCGGTCGCGACCGAGGCAGCGATGAAGTACTTCGTGCTGGGGTCGCTCGCCTCGGGCATGTTGCTCTACGGCATGTCGATGCTCTACGGGGCGACCGGAACGCTCGGCATCGCGCAGCTGGCGGAGATCATCCTCGCGGGCGGCGCGCGGGAGGTCGCGCTGGTGTTCGCGCTGGTGTTCATCGTCGCGGGCCTGGGCTTCAAGCTCGGGGCGGTGCCGTTCCACATGTGGGTGCCGGACGTCTATCACGGCGCGCCGACGGCGGTGACGCTGTTCATCGGGACGGCACCCAAGCTCGCGGCGTTCGCCTTCATCATGCGGCTGCTGGTGCAGGGGCTCGGCGCCGAGCAGCTGGTGGAGCAGTGGAGCCAGATGCTGATGGTGATGGCGGTGCTCTCGCTTGCGATCGGTAACGTGACCGCGATTGCCCAGACCAACCTCAAGCGGATGCTTGCCTATTCCACCATCGGGCACATGGGATACGTGCTGCTCGGCATACTCTCGGGAGACCTGGTCGGCTACGGCGCCAGCATGTTCTACGTGGTGGTCTACATGCTGATGAATCTGGGCGCCTTCGGCATGATCCTGCTGCTCTCCCGTGGCGGCTTCGAAGCGGAGAACCTGGATGATTTCAAAGGCCTCAACCAGAGGAGCCCGTGGTACGCCTTCCTCATGCTGCTCCTGATGTTCTCCATGGCGGGCGTGCCGCCGACGGTCGGCTTTTACGCGAAGCTCGCCGTGCTGCAGGCGGTCATCAGCGCCGGCTACGTGTGGCTTGCGGTGGTCGCCGTGCTGTTTTCCCTGATCGGCGCCTACTACTACCTGCGCCTGGTCAAGCTCATGTACTTCGATGCGCCGGCGGACACGACGCCGATCGCGCCGCGCGGCGACGTCCGCCTGCTGCTGAGCGCGAACGGCCTGGCCATGCTGCTGCTCGGCATCCTGCCCGAGCCGCTGATGGCGCTGTGCCTGTATTCGATCCAGGTGTCCCTCTAGAAGCAGTCAGCAGTCAGCAGTCGGCAGTCAGCAGTCAGCGGTGAGCGGTAGGCCGTAAGCGGTATGTGGCGGGAACCCCCGTGCGGGCCCCACTGCTTACTGCTTACCGCTTACCATTTGTTGGGGGCTCTCTATGGCCGGCCGGAAATCCGATTTCACCGAGCACACGCTCAGTTCCAGAACCGTTTACCGGGGGCGGCTGCTCCATGTGCTGGAGGACGAGGTGCGGCTGTCCGACGGCCGCATCGCGCGCCGCGAGTACGTGCGGCACCCCGGGGCGGCGACGGTGGTGCCGTTTCTCGATTCCGGGACCGTGATGCTGGTGCGCCAGTTTCGCTATCCGTTGGCCCGGCACTTTTACGAGATACCTGCGGGCAAGATCGACCCCGGTGAGACTCCGCTGCAAACCGCACGGCGGGAACTCAGGGAGGAATGCGGCTACGCAGCCCGGAAGTGGCGCCACCTGACGACCATACACCCTTGCATCGGCTACTCTGACGAGCGGATCGAGCTCTACCTGGCGCGGGGGCTGACCCACGTTGGCCACGCGCCTGATGACGGTGAGCTCCTCGAGGTGGTGCCCATGAAGATGGCCGCGGCGCTGCGCTGGGTGAAGGAGGGAAAGATCACGGACGAGAAAACCGTCATCGGCCTGCTGTGGGCCGACAAGTTTCGCGACTGGTGACCAGTCGCAATCTACAAGCTCCAAGCTCCAAGCCACAAGCTCCAAGCAACAAGTCTAAGGGCTTGAACTTGAAACTTGAAACTTGGAAATTGGAAATTGGAGCTTGGTGCTTGGGCCTCCGCCGTCCGAAGGCGGCGGTAGGCCCGCCGGGTCAGGCCGCGCTGGCGGTGCGGGCAAGCTGCGTCACGACTTCCTGCTCGAGCGGGACCGGCCGCTGGAACAGATACCCCTGCCCGAAGTGGGTGCCCATCCCGAGCAGCAGGTTCAACGCCTCGGGCGTTTCCACCCATTCCGCGATCACCTGCTTGTCGAGACCGTTGGCGACGTCGTTCAGCGCCCGCACGAAGATGCGGCTGCCCTCGTCGGTGGCGAGATCGCGGATGAAGCCGCCGTCGATCTTGAGGTAGTCGACGTCGAAGCGCTTCAGGTAGTAGAAGGAGCTGAACCCCGCGCCGAAATCGTCGAGCGCGAAGCGGCAGCCCATCTCCTTCAGCCGCTTGATGAACGTGACCGTGACGTCGATTTCCGACATCGCCGCGGTTTCCGTGATCTCGAACACCAGCTGGTTCGGATGAACGCCGCTCGAGTGCAGCAGCGAGTGGAAGCGCCGTATCCACTGCTGATCCGAGATCGACACCCGCGACAGGTTGACGAAGTAGCGCAGCTTCCTGTTGGCCTGTCCGCTCGTGCGCAGGTAGATGAGCAGCTTTTCGACCACCCGCAAGTCGATTTCCTGGATCACGCCCATTGATTCGGCGACCTCGATGAAGTTGCCGGGGAGGATATAGCCGCCGTCCTCGCCGCGAATGCGCACCAGGATCTCGTGGTGCACCGCCTTGTGGTCCTTGAGACGCACCACCGGTTGCTGGAACAGCACCAGGCGGTCCTCGTCGAGCGCGTCGCGCAATTTCTTTGCCCAATGGATGCGCCGGTGAGTGCTGCGCAGGTTTTCGGAGGCCTGGTCGAACAATACATGGCGATTGCGGCCGTGGTCCTTGGCCTGGTACATCGCAATGTCCACGTTCGAGAGCAGCGCCAGCGCGTCCCCGCCGTGGAAGGGGTAGAGCGCGACTCCGGCGGACGCCGCCAGGTTGGAAATGACCTTGTCGTCCGCGGCCTGGAAGCGGTAGTGCCGCACCGCGTCGAGCGCTTTTTCGGCGACCTCGGCGGCGTCCTTGCGCAACGCCGAGGGCAGGTGGATGGCGAACTCGTCCCCGCCGAGGCGGAACAGCTCGCCGGCCAGGTTCCGCATCAGGTCGCGCAGCACGCTGCCGACGCCGACGATCAGCTGGTCGCCGGTGCGGTGCCCGAAATGGTCGTTCACGTATTTGAAGTGGTCGATGTCGAGGAACAGCAGCGCGCCGACGTCGCCGGACTGCAGGGCCGACTCCACCCGGCGCTGAAGGCTCAGCCGGTTGGGGAGGTCCGTGAGCGGGTCGTGCATTGCGAGGTGCTCGACGCGCTCCGTAGCCAGGTGCTCCTCGGTGATGTCCCGCGCGGTGCCGCGGATGCCGAGCATTGCGCCGTTGTCATCGAGTACCACGCGCGCGTTGATGCCGATCCAGCGGTCCTGTCCCGTGTCGGTGACCAATCGGGTCACGTAGTGCTTGATCTCGCCGTCGCGCTTCAGCGTCGCCAGGAAACGCCGGTTGGAGAGGTGGGCAGCGCCGGCCTCGAAATCGAAGAAGCAGCGGCCGATCATTTCCCTGGGCGCGAGACCGAATATGGCATTGGCGGCGGTGTTGAGATAGGTGAAGCGCCCGAGCGCGTCGGTGGTCCAGATGAGGTCGTGGGAGGTCTCGACCAGGTCGCGGTAGCGGTTTTCGCTCTCCAGCAGCAGCTGGATGATGCGCCGCTTTTCGGCGAGCGATTTGCGGATCGTCGCCAGCTCCTTGCTGGCCTTGTCGCTCGTGGTGGCGAGCCCGGAACCGTTCAGGCGGTCGATCAACTCCCGGGAATAGCGCCGGTGGCCGCCGTGGGTACGCCCGGCAACCAGCACGCCCTGCTCGTCCCACCGCCGCAGCTTCTGGATCGGAATACAGAGCATTTCAGACACTTGCTGAATGCTGTACTCCAGCGTCGGATCGCTCACCCCGGCCCCCCTGTCGGACACAGACGCTCTCACCGCGGCTGGCTGCCGCGGGCCTTTGCGCAATGAATTGTTCATAAGTCTATCAAACCCTTCATTTTCTGGCTAACCGGAGCGCGGCGCATCGGGCGCGTCTGCGATCTGGCACGATGATCTCCCGCGGACATGCTCTGAGCTGTCAGGCCGCCGCGAACGCGTGCTCCATCGTCCCCGGCCGTACCAGCCGTTCGATCCGGTCCGTGAGCCGGTCTCCACTCAGCGTGGAACCGAGATGTGCCGAAGGCCTGATCTCGGCCGGCGCTCGGTCACCAAGGGGTTGGCGGAACAACGCGTGGAATGCAAGCTGCCGCTCGCGCTGGGTCGCCCCCAAATTGAGATACAGGGGGTGGTCCCGGATTACCGTGTCCTCGCTGCCATCGGCGTGATGGCCATGGCTCGACCAGCGGTAATCTGCCGGGCTCGCGGCGAGGCACGCACGGACGGGAGTCGCTTCGATGGAGAGGTAGGTGGCGAGCAGATCCTGCTCGCTATCGATCAACGTGAACTTGGGCCCGTGCTCCCAAAAAGCGCCATTCCGCTGGTAGATATAGTTCACGTACTCCACGTAGCGGCCACTGATGCAGCGCATGACCCGCGCAAATCGAAGTTCCGTGTCCAGACTGACGAGCAGCTGCACATGGTCTGGCATCAGTACATAAGCATGGATCGCGCACCTGTGACGCTCCGCCGCTTCCTTCAGGCAATCGAGGTAGACAAGGTAATCCTCGTCGGTGAAAAAACACGAGGAACCATCATTCCTGCGGTGAACCACGTGGCGTAGAGTGCCAGCCATCTTGCGTATGGTCCTGTCACACATCGCTCACTCCTGAAGAGGAATGGTATTAGTGGATCTGATGGGATTCGTTCAGCCCGTTCTGGCGGGAGACCAGGCGCTGCATCAACTTGAGATCACGCGAGCTCAACCGGAGCGCGCTGTCGACCCAGATCTGCACGACGTCGAGCAGCTCCGAGAATTCGATGCGATGCACGCGCCGACGCACTTGCGCGAGCGCGGTGAACCCATTGCGGCTGCGGCCGCGGCGCCGGATGAGCGCTGCAACCTCGGCCTCGCCGTTGCCGTTTTCAGCCACTAGGTCGACCACGCCCTGCGCGGCCATCTC
>JBGQGU010000095.1:0-9046 GCA_041497655.1 Gammaproteobacteria bacterium | reverse complement strand
GCTGCCCATGTACCACTCCTACAGCCTGACTGCGTGCACGCTGCAGCCGCTGCTGACCGGCACCCGCAGTTACCTGTACACCACGCCGCTGCATTACAAAGTGATCCCCGAGCTTGCCTACACGCGCGGCTGCACCTATGTATTCGGCACCAGCACCTTCCTCGCGCACTACGCGCGCCAGGCCCATCCCTACGATTTCCACAAGACGCGGGTCGTGGTGTCGGGCGCGGAAAAGCTCAACCCGGAGGTGGCGAGCCTGTGGCTCAACCGGTTCGGGTTGCGCATCATGGAAGGCTACGGCGCCACCGAATGCGCGCCGGTGCTCTCCCTCAATACGCCGATGTGCTACAAGCCGGGCACGGTCGGGCGCATGCTCCCCGGCATCGAGCATCAACGGGTGCCGGTGCCGGGCATTCCCCGCGGCGGCGTGCTCCACGTCCGCGGCCCCAACGTCATGCGCGGCTACTATCTCTACGACCGGCCCGGCGAATTGCAGCCGCCCCGCTCCGAGGTGGGCGAGGGCTGGTATAACACCGGCGACGTCGTGGACATGGATGACGAGGGATACCTCACCATTCACGGCCGCGTCAAGCGCTTTGCCAAGATCGCGGGCGAGATGATCTCGCTCGAAGTCGTGGAGCGCATCGCTCATCATGCCTCGCCCGGCCAGCAGCACGCCGCTGCCCTCGAGCTGGTCTCGCAGGCGGGCGAGAGTACCGTGCTCTTCACCACCGACCCGCGGCTTGACCGCGTCGCCCTGCAAAAGGCGGCGCGCGAGCTCGGGGCACAGGACCTTGCGGTGGCGCGTCGCGTCGTGCACGTGTCCACGCTCCCGCTGCTCGGCAGCGGCAAGACCGATTACGTGAAGCTCAAATCGCTGGCCGAAACAGGGTCCGCCCCCCGCAACTGATCTTTCTCCTAACCATACGGTTCGCCTGCCGGGTGTAAGATTGCTCCGTCACCATGCCGCGCGCGACATCGCCGCAGCGGCCCGTGACGCTATCTACAGGAGGAGACCATGGCCAAAGGCAAAGGGAAAGGCAGCGTCTATCGCGTCACCGAACTGGTCGGCACCAGCAGGACATCGTGGGAGGATGCCGCGCGCAACGCCGTGGAGACCGCAGCACGCTCGCTGCGTGACTTGCGGGTCGCGGAGGTGACCAAGACCGACCTGCTGATCGAGGGCGGAAAGGTCGTTGCCTTTCGCGCCCGCGTCAGCCTGTCGTTCAAATACGAGAACTAACGCGCCGGAGGGCGGCGCAGGGATTGTCGCAGAGTGGAAGACGGATCCAGAGGATTCATAGTGGGAATCCTGATCTTGTAGGCGGGGCGGTCGGTTGCCGATCATGAGCAAGGTTTGAGGGGCTTCGTGGCGAATCGTCAGCGACGCTCTCCGGGTCTCCTCAGAAATGGCAGCATGCGCACCAGCACGTCATCGCGGTCGAAGAAATGGTGCTTGAGTGCGGCGGCAACATGAATGCAGACGATAACGAAGAGCATTGCATTCAGCGAAACATGTGCCTGCCTGAGCGTCTCGGCGAACAGCTTGTCCTGTGCGACCAGATCGGGAAGCTGAACCCACCCGAGGTATACCGTTGGCACCCCGGAAGCTGAGCTAAAAAGCCACCCCGTGAGCGGGATGACGATTACCAAGAGGTAAAGCAGTAGATGCGAGACGCCCATGGCCACGCGCTGCCAGGACGGCATCAAATCCGGCGGAGGCGGGGCGGGATGAGCAGCCCGCCAGGCTACGCGATATAAAGCGATCAGGAAGATCGTGACACCGAGCCACTTGTGCCAGGAGATATACTTCAGCTTCTGTGGCGAAAGCAGCAGGTCCACCATGTAAAGTCCGAGCGCCCAGGACGCAATGATAAGCGCCACCACCAACCAATGCAGGGCGATCGCGACTACCCCGTAGCGGGGGCGGTCGTCAGTCATGTGCACTACTTAATTCTTGTAGGCGAAGATGTTGATGAATATGCGAATATCGTCGCCGATGCTCTTGGAGGCCCGGGTCATGCCGAATTCGGAGCGCCGAATGGCGCCGGTGGCCACCACACCGCAGGTCTCCTTTTTGTTAGTGGGGTGCGTTATACACTTTAACGACGCGAGCTCGAGGCTGACCGGGCGCGTTACACCGAGGAGGGTCAACTCGCCGTCCGCGCCCACCAGGTCATCACCATTGAATCGCAGGTTCTTGGAGCGGAAAGTCATGGTGGGAAACTGGGACGGATTGAAATAGTTCTCGGTCCGAAGGAGTTCGTCGCGCCGCCCATAACCGGTATCGACAGTGGTGACATCGATCTCCGCCTCGATACTGCCTGTTTTCCCGACTCGATCGAGCGTGATCGTGCCGGTGGTCTTGTTGAACCGTCCCCGTATCGGGGTTACACCCAGGTATCCGATTTCGAAATTGGTGAAGGAATGCGGCATATCGATGACGTAGGTTTCCGGCGCTGCCGCCGCCGGAGCGGCAAGCAAGACGCCCATTACAATCAGTCCGCTATAGAGTTTCATCATTTTTCCTTTACGTTTTAAAGCCAATGAGCACGGAGTAGCCTTACTTTTTCAGAGGAGGCTTGCTGCTGGTGTGAAGCCTGAACCGGATCTGCACATTGTCAGCAACAACGTCGACGTGCCTCCATACGCCTTCGCCGATGCTGTACTGCAAACGCCGGATATTGAACACACCTTCAATCACAGAATTCCCCGCGGCATCGGTCTTGACGGTATAGGGTACCGCAATGTCGTGGGTCCTGCCCTTGATGGTGAGCGGGCCGCGCGCCTCGTATCGGCCGCCTCCCAAGGATCGTGCACTGGTCGACACAAAAAGTGCTTTCGGAAACTTCTTCGCGTCAAGCCAGTCCTTATCCAGAGCCTCGATGTTGACGTCGTCGTTGCCAACGTCAAAGCTGGCAGCATCGACTTCGATCTGGGCCTTGATCGCCCCGGGCGATGCTGGGTCGAACGCGAGCTGCGCGCTGAATTTTGTGAACTTCGCCTCGACCGGCACATTCATTTGCCGCGAAGTGACGGTAATCTGGCTGCGTCCGTAGTCGATCTGCTGGGCACCCGTCGCAAGTGGCAATGCGAGCAATGCGAGTGTCGCGAAGAACGAATATCGAACCTTTCCCCGGGCGATCATGTTTGTATGGGCCACACAGTACTATAACAACCCCCAAGGGCGGTTTAATCCGCCCGATTGCGCCGGTTTCGCCGCGTTGCAGTGTTCAAAACGTTCATCATCCCGCCTCAAGTCCGTCATGTGAAATCGTGCCCGCCGCTGCGGGCGCGCTTGATTTCGCCGCGCCGCCGCTTGCCTTCCAGGCGGCGCTGCCGCGATGCCCGGGTAGGGCGCGTCGGCCTTCGCGTCTTTCGGGGGGTGGCTGCCTCGCGGATGAGGGTGGTGAGACGCTCGATCGCGTCCCGGCGGTTCTGCTCCTGGCTGCGGAAACGGTGGGCCGTGATGACCAGCACGCCGTCCCGGCTCACGCGCTTGCCGGCGAGCACCTGCAACCGCTCGCGAACCGCCGCCGGCAGGGAAGCCGAGCGCGGGATATCAAAGCGCAGTTGCACCGCGGTGGCGACCTTGTTGACGTTCTGCCCGCCCGGCCCGGAAGCGCGGATAAAGGTCAGCTCGATCTCGTTCTCGTCGAGCGCGATGCCGGGTGCCACGCTGATCATGGTCCCAGTGTACGGTTCGTTACCACGCTGCACAACCGGAATTGGGTAAACTTATGGCATGCGGACGATTGCTGGCTTACCTCTGATGCTAGGAGTCCCTAACATAATGAAACACACGCTGCGCTGTCACGATTTTGGCAGACACATATGGCAGGTGGTGCTACCTTTCGAATTGATGGCAGACTGGTGTGGTCGCTGGAGCCAAAATCGCGCCAGCCCACAAGGGGTTGCGGCCAAAATCGCCGCTAGCTTTGTCGCTCGGCTTGCCAATACAGCAAGTATTGGCTGCACCTCGCTTCGCGCTATCGACGATTTTAGCTCACAACGCACGCGCGTTTCATTATGTTAGGGACTCCAAGGCTCGGCTTCGCGCTCGGCTTGGTCGTCTGTGCCGGGCTGCTCGGTTTCGCGCTCTATCTTCAGTACTACGAATACGAGGACCCCTGTCCGCTTTGCATCCTGCAGCGCATCGCGTTCATGGCCCTTGCGGCGATCTTCCTCGTCGCGGCCCTGCACGGCCCGGGCCGCACGGGGACGATCATCTACTGCGGGACGCTGCTCGTGGTGGCGGGCGTCGGCGCGTCCATCGCCACGCGCCACGTCTGGCTGCAGAACCTGCCGAAGAACCTGATTCCGGAATGCGGGCCCGGGCTGCAATACATGCTCAAGAAACTTCCGCTGGCGCAGGCGCTCGAAAAAATCCTCGCGGGCAGCGGAGAATGCGCCGAGGTCGGCTGGAAGTTCCTGGGGCTCTCGATCGCCGGCTGGTCGCTGGTGTGGTTCGTGCTGTTCGGGATTTTCGCGGTCTATCTGGCGCTTGCCGGCATGAAACAGGTCCGGCGGGGCAAACCGTCCTGATCCGCGGATATCGGCGCCCGGGACCAGGAGCTGATCCGCAGCGGCAACGCGCTGCGACTGCTGGGCGCGGGCCGGAGCGTGGAGCAGGGGCCCCAATTCATTGGGGATGCGACCAAGGAGGGCACGCCTGAGCGTGGAGCAGGTGCCCGCTTGCGGGTGCGACCGCGAAGGCGTGCAAGGTAGCCGACACAGAAGTACTGGATCCTTGCTGATCGCCAGTCGGAGGCTACGCGCAAGCGGCCGACGTGATGGCGCATGTATTCGTGGTCGGGTACTCAGAGGCCGCATGACGCGCGCCCGAGCGCGTAAGCACCAAATTACAGGCTCCAGATACCAAACAGCAAAGACCAAATCACAAGCACCAAACGATCGACAAGCACCAAAACGCAAGCTACAAAGTACAAAAATCAAGAAGCGACGTTCGAACGTCGCACCTTGAAACTTGGAGCTTGATGCTTGAAGCTTGGAATTTGCCCGCGGCTAGGCGGGGATATCGGGCTCGATCTGGCGCTCGAGCACCGTGATCTGGTCTTTCAGGAAGAGCTTGCGTTTCTTGAGGCGCTGCAACTGCAATTGATCCTGGGCGGTGCTTTGCGACAGACGGGAGATAACATCATCGAGATCTCTGTGTTCTATCTGCAACTGGTGAATTCTTTGCTTCAGAGATTCGACGTCGGCCGTATGTATCATGGGCGGCATCCTCCATACCAACGCGCCACGCGCGCTTGCAGTATAGCTCCAATGATTTCAAAAAACGAGCCCGACATCCGGCGCGCTATCCAGCAGCGAAACGAACTCGGATCTTGACGAATAACTCGCTGTTTTTTCTTGGTAAGCCTGGGGCACCGCGCGCCGGATAACGGATGACACTATGACCATCGCTATCAACGTCAACGGGCGGCGGCATGACGTGAGCGCGGAACCGGAGACGGCGCTGCTTTACGTGCTGCGCAACGATCTCAAGTTGAAGGGCGCCCGCTTCGGATGCGGACTGGGCCAGTGCGGCGCGTGCACCGTGCTGGTGGACGGCAAGCCCGTCCAGTCCTGCGATTTCCCGCTGTCCGCCGCGGTCGGCAAGACAATCATTACCATCGAGGGTCTAGCACCGGACGGCGAGCTGCATCCCCTGCAGGCCGCGTTCATTGCCGAGCAGGCGGCGCAGTGCGGCTATTGCGTTACCGGCATCATCATGACCGCGAAGGCGCTGCTCGACGCCAACCCGCGCCCCGCGGACGCGGAAATCCGTTCCGCGCTCAAAGGCAACCTGTGCCGCTGCGGCACGCACCATCGCATCCTGCATGCAATACATCGCGCCGCCCGGGAGATGGCGCCATGAGCCGCGGAGCAGGGGCCCCGCTTGCGGGGATGCGACCGGCGCGCCGGACCGTGGAGCAGGGGCCCCGTCTTTCGGGGATGCGACCGTGTAGGCGCGCAGAGGCACGCGGATTAGAACCGGCGCGCATCGGCCCGCTCCCAGGTCGCACCTACGCCACAAGGGCGCAGGCACTGCTCCGCCGTCCGCGGGCCAATGGATGCAGCCGCCGACACGTGTGGGCTGAATTCAAAGACAACTTTGCGGAGGCGGCGCCATGACCACGAACGGCGCTCCGCCGCGCAAGCTGCCCGGCAATCTCAATACCAACCGCCGGCTCGATCGCTGGTTGAGGATCAACCGCGACGGCACGGTCACGGTGTTCCCGGGCAAGGTGGAGATCGGCCAGGGCATACTCACCGCGCTGGCGCAGATCGTTGCCGAGGAGCTCGACGTCTCCTACGGGCGCATCCGGCTCGCGCCGGCCGACACGACCTACAGCCCGAATGAGGGCATGACCTCCGGCAGCCAGTCGATCACGGATGGCGGTGTCGCGTTGCGCTACGCCGCAGCAGAGGCGCGCGACCTGCTGCTGCAGCGCGCCGCAGCCCGGCTCGGGGTGTCGCTCGAGCAGCTGGCAGTGGCGGATGGAACCGTCACGTCCCGCTCCGGGGGCAGCGTCAGCTACTGGGAACTTGCCACCGACGATCTGCTCGCGCGCGAGGCGACTGCCGAGATCGCGCCCAAGCCTGCGGCCCAGCACACCGTGATCGGCATCGCCGTTCCGCGCCGGGACATTCCGGCCAAGGTCCGGGGCGCTCCGAGCTACGTCCACGATCTCGATCCGCCGGGCCTGCTTCACGGACGCATCGCGCGTCCCCCGAGCTACGACGCGCGGCTTGCCGGAATCGACGAAGCCGAAGTGCGGGCGCTGCCGGGTGTCGTGGCGGTGGTGCGTGACGGCAGCTTCCTCGGCGTCGTCGCCGAACGCGAGGAGCAGGCGATCCGGGCGCTCACCCGGTTGAAGCGCATCGCGCGCTGGGAGGAATCCACCGTCCTGCCGGAGACCATGGATCCGCGCTTCCTGTTCAAGGAGACCACCGAGGATGAGGTCATCAGCGAGAAGCGCGACGCCGTGGCCGCGGCACGCGGCGCGAAGACGCTCGAGGCGGAATATACGCGGCCCTACATCGCGCACGCTTCCATCGGTCCATCCTGCGCCGTGGCGCGCTTCGAGGGCGGCCGCTACACGGTATGGACGCACAGCCAGGGCATCTATCCGCTGCGCCGCGATCTCGCCGGGGTGCTGGGGGTGGAGGAGGGGCGCATTGCCGTGATCCACATGGATGGCGCGGGCTGCTACGGCCACAATGGCGCGGATGATGCCGCGCTCGACGCAGCCCTCCTCGCGCGCGCGGTGCCCGGCCGGCCGGTGCGGGTGCAATGGACGCGCGAAGACGAGTTCAGCTGGGAGCCGTACGGCCCGGCCATGGTGGTGAAGCTCAAGGCCGACCTCGACGCGCAGGGCAATGTCGTCGGCTGGACTGAGGACATCTGGAGCAATTCGCACAGCACGCGGCCCAACGGCCTCGGCGGGATCAACCTGCTGGCGGCGTGGCATCTCGCGCAGCCTTTCAAGCCGTCGCCGCCGCGCAATCCGCCGCTGCCGGGGGGCGGCAGCCACCGCAACGGCATCCCGATCTACGAATTCCCGAACGAGCGCGTCACCAACCGCCTGGTGAAGCGCATGCCGGTGCGGGTGTCCGCGCTGCGCGCGCTGGGCGCCACCGCCAACGTTTTCGCGATCGAGTCGTTCATGGACGAGCTGGCGGCGGCCGCCGGCGCCGATCCGGTCGAATTCCGCCTGCGCCACCTCAAGGACCCGCGCGCGCGGGCCGTCATCGAAATGGTCGCGGCGAGAGCGGGATGGCGCAAGGGCGAGAAAGGCGACGGGACGCGCGGGCGGGGCATCGGCTTCGCGCGCTACAAGAACGGCGCCTGTTACGTGGCAGTGATCGTGGAAGTGGAAGCCGGCAACGAAATTGCGGTCAGGCGCGCCTGGGCGGCGATCGACGCCGGCCTCGTCATCAATCCGGACGGCATCGCGAACCAGACCGAGGGCGGCATCACTCAGACCGTGAGCTGGGCGCTCAAGGAAGCAGTCCAGTACGACCGCAGCCGCATCCTGACCAGCAACTGGGACAACTACCCGATCCTGACCTTCGAGGAAGCGCCGCAGGTGGAGGTGACCCTCATCAACCGGCCGGAGCTGCCGCCGCTCGGCGCGGGCGAGGGCGCCCAGGGGCCAACCGCCGCCGCGATCGCCAACGCGATCCATAACGCCTTGGGGGTGAGGCTGCGCGACATGCCGTTCACCCGGGAGCGAGTGCTGGCGGCACTCGCTTGAGGCAGTTTTGAGTGTTGAATTTTGAGTGTTGAGTGAACAAACCAGGATTGCGGTGCTATTCCCAACTCAACACTCAACATTGAACACTCAGCACTTTTTTGCCGCAGGCAAAAAAAAGCGGGCCGGCCACTAGGGCACGGCCCGCCTCCGGGGGAGACGGTGTTCTAGATCTGGCTCGACAAGGCGCGCAGGCGCCCCATGAAGGACGTCATGTCGATGTCCTCGAATTCATCGGGCAGCTGGGGACTCATCTCTTGCGGGGTCTGGTAGCAGGAGAGGGCAACCACGGCGTACGCCGGGCTCCAGTTCACGCACAGCAACTCTTCGTCGCGGCGGGAGGCGGGCGCCTTCGCCGCCTTCGCTTTACGGTAGTCATTGAGATTGATCACCATGACATCCTCCACAAGCTGTTTCCGATCCTGATGCTAGCTACGCAGGTTCCATGCCAACAGTGGTCCGACGTCGGATCACTGTTATAAGTCGTTGTATTTATGACTTTTCATATGGCTGCCCCTACTTCCGGACGGCTATGGCCGGGCCCATCGGATGTCGGTTGCTGGCCAGTCACCGTAGGGGGCAGCCAAGGCGCTATCGAGTTTTCGACGGTGGCGTGACGGGCCCGTGACATTTCGCACAAACGCCACTTGATGCCGATACTGTGGTTACGCTTCAGTCTTGCGAGGAGGATAGATTGACCGCGCGCATGTTTCCCCGCCGGCTGCTGGCGCTGCTCGCTGCCCTGTGTGCAGCGGCTCCGCTGCCCGCCCAATCGCCCCAGCCGG